>CAYSNN010000049.1:0-7747 GCA_964432475.1 uncultured Gammaproteobacteria bacterium | reverse complement strand
ATCAACATTTAGGTCCTGTGGGAGCCGGTCACTTTGCCAAAATGGTACACAATGGCATTGAATACGGCATGATGGAATCGATTGGTGAAGGTTTGGCAATACTCAAATATTCGCAGTTTAAATATAATTTCAGTCAGCTTCTTGATTTATATAATCAGGGGTCTGTGATTGAATCACGCTTAGTAGGATTAGCTAAGTTGGCTTTTGATGAGGATCCAAATCTATTAGATACTTCTTCTACTATCGGATCAGGTGGGGCAGGTAAAGAAAGAATTAGAGGAGAGGCAGATTGGACTGTTGACTTGGCAAAAGAGTTGGGAGTAGATGTTCCGGCTATAGAATACTCAATACAGGTGCGATCCGAATCTAAGCAAGCGCAGGAGGATTCTCCTAATGGATTCAGAAATAAAGTCATCTCAGCCCTAAGGGGAAAATTCGGCCAACATGCTGTCAAAAAATAGTATAGATAATACTCAAAAAGCACTTCTTAAAATAGTTAGAACTTGGATCATTAAACTGACTCCTGAATATAGAGGATTTAGGTGTGCAGACTGTCAAAAGTATATTCATAAAGCCTGGCACCATTTTTTAAATTACGGTGGTTTTAAAACTCCTGTTCACTTTTGCAATAAGTGTCAAAGGAAAATTAATCTAGAAGGTGGAAAATTAAAGCCGTTTACTTGTGATAAATGTGGTAGGAATATGTATAAGAGTTTTCATGTTTGGAGAAAGGTTGGGGAAACTATGATAGAAACACATTATTGTAAAAGATGTCTAGGTTCAAAAGGGGACGCCTTCCGAGGCTAAATCCGGCAAAACTCCATTGATGGTTCAAGCCAAGCTCTTCCGTCCTCTGCAAGCAGTTTATCTGCTTCTTTTGGACCCCATGAACTTGGTTTATAAACAAAGGGCTTGCTTCTTGTTTTAACCAGGGGATCAATAAAAGCCCACTGTGATTCTACTTCCTGCGCATCGTTGAAAAAAGTCTGGTCACCTCTGATGGTGTCTGTGATAAGTCTTTCATAAGGGTCCGGGATATAATGGCTGTGCGGATCCATCCGGTAGCAAAACTGCATATATTCCGGCTCGAGTTTTGTTTCATGTCCGGGTACTTTGGTTAAAATTTTTAAAACAATTCCTTCATTTGGCTGGATTCTGTAAATTAAAACATTCGGTTCATCGCCACAATCTAAATTCTTTAACAGTCTATTAGTAGGATTTTTAAAGATAATAGAGATTTCTGTAACTGTCTGGGCTAACTTTTTGCCTGCTCTTATATAAATTGGTACATCTTTGAAACGGTCGTTATTTATATAAGTTTTTAATGCATAATAAGTATCTATATTTGATTTTGGGTCAACATTTTTTTCTTTTTTATAGCCTTCGTATTGGCCGAAAACTACTTTTTTTGGTAGGGGCATTAAGCTTTGCAGGATTTTAATCCTTTGGCTTGTAACAGCTTCATTGCTGAATTCACCCGGAGCACCCATGGTAGAAAAGGAAAGCATTTGCAGTTGATGATTTTGGCCGACATCTTTTAGACTGCCTACTTGGTCATAATAACCGCCTCTTGCTCCAATCCCGAAATCTTCTGCAGCCGTGATTTGAATATGATCAATGTAGTCCCTGTTAATTAAAGGCTCAAAAATTCCATTTGAAAACCTGAAAGTTAAAATATTTTGCAAAGTCTCTTTTCCTAAATAGTGATCTAATCTATATATTTGATTCTCTTCAAAATATGTCAACAAAAGATGATTTAATTCTTGAGCGGATTTTAAATCGTTACCAATCGGCTTTTCGATCATGAGTCTGACAAAGCCTTTGTCCTGTTTATTTAGTCCCACCCTTTGTAAGTTTTCAAAGATATGATGATATAAATCAGGATATGTTGCCAAATAGAAAATTTTTTGAGTGGAATTTAAGGATTTTAAAAGCAAGTTCAGCTCTTTATAAAAATCAGGATCGTCCAAATGTCCTGAAATATAGTGAAACTTCTGAAGCAATTTATTTAAAATTTCAGGCTTGATTGGGTGTTGGTGGTGAATATTCTTAGAATTTAAAATTTTGCTGATGTACTTTTTAAACTCATCTTTATTCATTGGAGTTCTGGCATTACCAATAATCTGAATATTTTCAGGCAAAAGCCCCTTTTCTGCCATGTCATAAAGCGCCGGAATCAGTTTAATTTGGGCTAAATTTGAGGTTATCCCAAAAATTGTAAGAGATAGTGATTTCACAACCTAAAGATAGCACTTTTTATTAAAATATTCATTATGCAAAAAATACAGAAAGTTTAGGTTCAAAAGGGGACGCCTTGCGAGGCTGTTAAGAGTGGCTTGATATTAATAAAAAGTAATGACATACTTTAAAAGATGAACACTTTAACTAACTTGCCTGAGTGGCAGGCGCTGCAAACTCACTTTGAGCAGATTAAAGATAAGCATTTAAGAGAGCTATTTAAACAAGATCCAAACAGGGGACAGGAGTTTTTTTTAGAGGCAGGAGATTTATATTTGAATTATGCTAAAAACCGGATTACTAAAGAGACCATAGATTTACTTTTGGATTTGGCAAGGGTTTGTAAGGTAGAAGAAAAAAGAGGTGCTATGTTTGCCGGGGAAAAGATAAATGTTTCAGAAAACCTGCCTGTTTTACACATTGCATTAAGAAACAGATCAAATACCCCAATTCTAGTAGATGGCGAGGATGTGATGCCTCAGGTGAATAAAGTGCTTAATCAAATGAGGCAATTTACAGGTAAAATCAGATCCGGAGAATGGACTGGATTTACCGGTAAGAGGATCAAGAATATAGTTCACATTGGTATAGGCGGCTCGCAGCACGGTCCCCAGATGGCATATGAGGCTTTAAAACCGTATGCTGATGAAAACTTAATGGTGCGTTTTATTTCTAATATAGACGGATCGAACATTGTTGATGTCACAAAAGACTTAAACCCTGAAGAGACGCTGTTTGTTATAGCTTCAAAAACTTTTACAACAGATGAAACAATGACGAATGCTCAAACTGCCAGGGAGTGGTGCTTGAATACTTTGCATGATGAAAAAGCTATAGCCAGGCATTTTGCAGCTATCTCAATGAATGAAGAAAAAGTAACAGAATTTGGCATAGATCCTGAAAATATGTTCATTTTTTGGGATTGGGTTGGCGGCAGGTATTCGCTTGCATCAGCTATAGGACTTACACTTATGATCTCAATTGGCCCTGATAATTTTGACCAAGTGCTTGACGGTTTCCATCTAATGGACAAGCACTTTAAGGAAGCCCAGCTTAATCAAAACATGCCTGTTATTTTAGCGCTATTGGGTATTTGGTATAACAACTTCTTTAAAGCGCAGACTCATGCTATTTTGCCTTATGATTATTATTTAGCCAGATTTCCTGATTACTTCCAACAAGCAGATATGGAAAGCAACGGGAAATCGGTAACAGTAAAGGGTGATTTTGTTGACTATCAAACAGGACCAATTATCTGGGGAAAACCGGGAACTGATGGGCAGCATACTTTTTATCAATTAATTCATCAGGGAACCAAACTTATTCCTGCTGATTTTATTGGGTTTAGTAAATCTCATAATCCGGTTGGAGAGCATCATATCAAACTGATGGCAAACTTTTTTGCCCAAACTGAGGCCTTAGCTTTTGGTAAAGATGAAAAACTTATTCCTCATAAATTAATGCACGGTAACAGGCCGACAAATACTATTTTAGCTTCTAAATTAACTCCTAAAGTTCTTGGACAATTAATTGCTCTATATGAACATAAAATATTTGTGCAAGGTATGATTTGGAATATAGATTCTTTTGACCAATGGGGAGTAGAGCTGGGGAAGATTCTTGCTAAAAAGATTTTAAGCGAAATCGAATCTGATACTTCTAATTTAAATCATGATTCTTCAACTAATGAATTAATTAAAAAATTCTTAAGTCAAAAGAAACCATAGGTCAAACTTATCCAATTCTTACAGATTCCTTAAGCTGTTTTTACATTTCCTCTTTAACATCAAATAGCCATGATCCTGCCCCCTGGCATAAAAGCCGTATCTTCAAATTCCCTATCTGTTGGGGTGATGCGGAAGCTGGTAAAAGAATCAGAGTTAGAATATAAAAAAATTTTTGATAATGCCATGGAGGGGATATTTCAAATATACCCGGACGGCAGATTAATTAAAGTTAACCCGGCTTTAGCCAGCATATTAGGTTATGAATCCCCACAGCAATTACTTAGAGAAATACGGGGTGATGAGGAAAAGGTCTATGTGAAACCAAATGACAGAAAAAAATTCTTAAAAATAATTAAAAGGAAGGGTTCAGTTTCTAATTTCGAGTTTCAAATATACCGTCGGGATGGCCGTGTTATTTGGGTGTCTGAAAGTGCAACTACGGTTGGGGACGAAGAAGGTGATAGCCTCTACTATGAGGGTTTCATCCAGGATATTACTGATCAGAAATTGGCGGAAGAAGAAAGGGCACAACTGCTAATCGAGCAGGCAGCCCGTATCGAGGCCGAGGAAGCACAGGAAAAACTACTGCTTGAGATTAAAAGGCGAACTCAAATAGAAAAAAAATTGCGCCATAGTGCAAAAAGGTTCAGGGCATTAATTGAAAAATCGACTGAAGCCATTACCCTGGTTGATAAAAGGGGTAAAAATTTATATGCTTCACCTTCAACTTTCCAAATCTTAGGCTATAATCCCAAAGAGTTTTTGAAGTTT
This sequence comes from uncultured Gammaproteobacteria bacterium, assembly GCA_964432475.1. Classification (GTDB taxonomy): domain Bacteria; phylum Patescibacteriota; class Microgenomatia; order Daviesbacterales; family UBA10151; genus CAYSNN01. Next base: position 3,011 of record CAYSNN010000049.1, on the reverse strand, counting down.
AAACCGTTTGAATTGGTACATTCGGATGATAAAGAGCAAACTAAAGAGCTAATTAAGAAACTACTTTCTAAACCCTATGAAAGCAACAGAGGGTATTACCGCCTTAAACATAAAAGCGGTAATTGGTGCTGGATGGAATTTATTGCCACTAATTTATTACTGGAACCGTCTGTTAAAGCGATTGTAATAAATTATCACGACGTGACTAAAAGAATTAAGCTTGAACAGCAAAAAGATGAATTTTTGGCTATTGCCAGCCATGAGCTTAAAACTCCCGTAACCACCATTAAAGCGTATGCTCAACTGCTTCAAGCGCAGTTTAATAAAAAAGGGCAGTCGGGAAGGTTTTTGGAAAAAATTAACATTCAAATAAATAACCTGACAAAACTTATAAACGAACTTTTAGATGTGACCAGAATAGAAGAAGGTAAGTTGTTATTTCGGTTAGCAAAATTCAGTTTAAAAAATTTAGTTTTACAAGTCATAGAAGATTTGCAGCCAACAATGCCCGGTCACCAAATCATTTTACAAGAAATGAATGATGGTCAGGTATTGGCAGACAGAGACCGGATTGGTCAGGTGTTAATAAATCTAATTTCTAATGCTGTTAAATATTCGCCCGGTGCAGGTAAGGTGATTGTTAAAGGCTCAAAGGATAAAGGATTTGTTCAGCTCAGTGTTACGGATTTTGGAATCGGTATCCCAAAAAAGTATCAGGCAAAAATTTTTGACCGTTTTTTCAGAAGTATCGGTTACAAAAAGGAAACTTTTTCGGGCTTAGGGTTGGGTTTATATATTGCAGAAAAAATTGTCAGAAGTCACGGAGGTAAAATTTGGGTTAAAAGCCTGGCAGGCAGAGGCTCAACCTTCTTTTTTAAATTACCTTTAGCAGGTGGAGTATAATTTGAGGATGAAAACCATACTGGTTGCAGATGACGACCTGGCAATTTTAGAAGTAGTTAAAATAATCCTTAGTGAGGGAGGGTTCAATGTAATATCCACTTCAAACGGAGCAGAGGTAGAAAAAATAATTAAAAAAAGCCTACCGGATCTAATTTTACTGGATATATGGATGTCAGGTGCCGACGGAAGGGAAATTACAAAGAAGTTAAAAAGCCGGATAGAAACCAAAGATATCCCCATTATTATAGTTTCGGCTTTGAGAGAAACCAGAAAAATTGCTACACAGATTGGTGCTAATGATTTTTTAGAAAAACCATTTGATATCAACCAAATGATCAGCCTTGTCAAAAAATACGTATAAATTTTTTACGCACGTAAGGCGTCCCCTTTTGAACCTATTCATATCGTAAGGCTGTAATTGGATCCAGGCGGGAGGCGCGGATGGCCGGGGCGACCCCAAAAATTATTCCTACCAGCATGGAAAATCCAAAAGAAAGCAGTACAGACCAAAGCGGTATGGTTGTGGTAAAAAATCTGCCGATTAAAAGCGATAATCCGATTCCTAAAATAATCCCGATTACTCCACCCAGCCCGGATAAAGTTACGGCCTCAATTAAAAATTGGTTTCTGATATCTTTTGGTTTGGCACCAACTGCTTTTCTAAGCCCAATCTCCCTTGTTCTTTCTGTGACAGATACTAACATGATGTTCATGATTCCAATTCCTCCAACAATTAAAGATATGGCAGCAATACCTCCTAGAGTTACAGTTAGGACCCCTGTAATTTGAGAGATAGTTGATAAAGTCTGTTCCTGGCTTTGGACTGTAAATTCATCCTCAGACAGCCTCTTTTTTAAGGTATTAATAGCCTTTGTTTGTACATCCTTAACATTTTGAGCATTGTGCGTTGAAATATAAATAGTATTAAGGCGGTCTATACCAAACTGTTTTTGGGCTGTGGTAAAAGGTATTAATACTGAATTATCCTGGTCAATGCCAAAAACAGATCCTCTTGATCCGACCACCCCTATCACGGTATATTTTAAGCCTGCTATATCTATAATTTGACCTAATGTTTTACCTTCACCAAAAAGATTTGCTTTAACAGTCTGTCCAATAACAGCAATTTTCCTGCTTGATTCCTGCTCAGATTGTTTGAAAAATCTGCCTTCCGTAATTTTAATAGAGATAATTTTTGGGTAGTTGGCTTCTACTCCAAAAACTGCTGCTCCTTTATCATTTTTATTCGCAAATTTTAAAGTAGCATTTCTTTGTATGACAGCGGAGACATCTGCATCTTCCGAAAGTTTAGCCCGTAAATTTGTAGCGTCAGTGTAAACCAATCTGTTTGCCTGAACTCCACCGGGGGAGCGGGCACCGCCGATTCTTCCGGGTATGACAAATAATAGATTTGAACCCAAGCCCTCAATTTGTGAGGTAATAAAAGTTTGAAGCCCTGAAACAAGAGATATTAATAAAATTACAGAAGTTACACCAATAACAATACCCAGGATTGTTAAGAAAGACCTTAATTTATTGGCAAGTATAGCTATTATTGCTGAATTTGCAGCTTCCATAATGTTAATTACTTAACTATCTCTCCATCTCTTAATTTAATTATTCTTTTCGCATTGCGGGCGATGTCTGTTTCGTGTGTAATCATAATTATAGTTTTTCCTTCCTTGTGAAGTTTTTGGAAAATCCGCATTATCTCTTCGCCTGATTTTGTATCCAGGTTTCCTGTTGGTTCATCTGCCAAAATAATCTCCGGATCATTTATTAATGCCCTGGCAATTGCCACTCTTTGCTGCTGCCCGCCTGAAAGCTGGTTAGGGTGTGAATTTAACTTATCCCCCAAACCGACTTGCTCTAAAGTAAGTCCTGCTTTCTCAATTCTTTCCGTTTTAGAAATCCCTGCATAAATTAAAGGCATTGCGACATTATCTATGCTTGATGTCCGTGACAATAAATTAAATGACTGGAAAACAAAGCCGATTTTCTTATTTCTGATCTCAGCCAGACTATCCTCATTTAAGTAAGAGGTGTTTTGATCATCCAGTTCATAGGATCCGGAAGTAGGATGATCAAGCAGGCCCAATATATTCGTC
>CAYSNN010000048.1:0-8037 GCA_964432475.1 uncultured Gammaproteobacteria bacterium | reverse complement strand
GGGGTGGCTGACGGGAATTGAACCCGCAACATTCAGTTCCACAAACTGACGCTCTGCCATTGAGCTACAGCCACCATTTACTGACTTATTCTAACTGATTTATAATTATTCTGCCAGTTTAATTAAGTGAGAGGGAGTAAATGGTCTTTTAATGGTTTCTGATTCGATTAGGACCCTGGGCAACTATTACATTTGCTTTATCTGTTAATCCCATCTCTATAACCTGCCTAACTGGAATTCTTGTAACCCAGCAACAGATTCTTCTAGAAGTAACAGGTGCTACTTCTCGTGGTTCAACTTCTGTCATAATCACAATATATACATCAACTTAGATGCTAAATCAATAATCAATTTGCTATAGGTAGAAGCTGCCACAACTTAAGGGGGTTAATTATTGCGGATAAAATATCAGGCCTTAGTATCCCGAAATTTAAAGTATTAACTCCCGTTTTTAAAGTTTGTTTAATTTTTGAGGGTAAATAATATGGTTTTTCTAAACTGAATTCAAAAGGATAATCAGGTAGCAAGCTTCTTGCTTCGATTTCTTTGGATTCCCCCTCTTTATTTAAATCAACAGTTTGCATACTGCCTCCTGTTGGTCCTGTGATTTTTAGCAGATAACTTCCTCCTGCTTCCTTTTTCCAGAAAAGCCCGCTTTTGATTTTTAGAATAACAGGGGATTTAACTTCTGTGCTAAATTGCACCGGATTTGAATCAAACTGCTGAGTACCCGTAAAAAGATTTAAAGAAACCTGATATGTTCCGCTTTGCGGAGCCTTAACCTTTAAATTAAAAGTGTGTTCTTTGCCCGGTTCTATTTTTATTTCCTTGGGTAAAGAAACTGCTTCCAGTCCTAACTCTTTTCCTCCCGAAGTAGGGGATAGGGTTACTTGTTCTCCATCATTCCAGATAGATTGGCCAACGTTTTTAAAAGTTAAAAAAATATCATAAGTTTCACCTGCAACTATAGAAGTATAAACCTCTCCCTTGGTTAATTTGGCTTCTTTTTGTTGAGGGGGTTTGCCGGCCGGTTTTGGCAGATTTTGGATCGTGTTATAAAAGGCATAAAAAGGTCCGTTGATTTTTTTAAATGAAAAATGGTCAAAAGGTAATTCCTGATAGCTAAGTAAAAACGGTGTCACTGCCACTATTGAGCCTACGCTCCAGGCATTTTCAAATGCATTCGTATAGTAATTTGATAATGTGTCTGCATCCGGAAAACGCGGACTAAAGTTTATCCCTTCCGCGTGCTTCCAGCCTGTTTCCGTAATAAATACAGGTAAGTTTTTTGTGACCCCCAGATTTTTTAATTGCTGCGCTTCCCAAAGATAGGTTCTGACAGTCCCTCTGCCAAAAGCATCCGGAGAACCTACAAATTCGGGATTTGGATATGAATGAGAAACCCAGCCGTCCAGTTTTTCAAATATTCCCGGTACAGCTTCATTAATCTGCTGCATAAATGTAAGTTCATCTAAATAGTTAGGGGGTTGATAAGGAGCAGAAGCATCAAATCCGGCATTGAGTACAAAAAAGTCCCGATTTTTATTTTTAAGCGCTGTGATAGTCTTATCTAAGATTTCTGCATACAATTTTGCATCAACCTGTCCACCCCACTCTGCTGCGTGATTTGGCTCATTATAAATTATGACGTATCTATTTTTAGTTGGCCAATTTAATCTGTCCAAAAAATCTGCCCAGGCTTGCTCTTCACCGTCATAAGGCCTTTTCCAAAAATTTCCCTCCGGCTGGGTAGCAAGTCTAACCAGGGGAATTAAATGTCTTCTTCTTAAATCATTAAAAAATTCCTGCCACTTCTCGTGATTTGCTTTCTACTAAAACAGTAATATATCCCCAGTCTCCGCCTGAGGAGTTCACTAAAGTTGCAGCAGGGGAAGATTCATCAGGAGTGGCCTGAATAATATGAATCCCAAACTTATTGTTTGGGGCAGAAAAAGGGTCAACTATAGCGTGAACAGAAGAAGGAAACAGCAGGGTAATCAGCAGAAAAAAAATATATTTTAAAACGTGCTTCATGGACAAGATATTTTACCACGATTTTTTCTCTATTGACTTTGGGTTTCTTTCGGATGTAAATTAATAACTATGCTGGAAACTTTAGAACCTATTAATGTCTGGGTGCTTTTTAAAAAGTCTCAAATATTACCTTATTGTTTTTTCCGGAAAGACAGGAAGATAAAAATAGAAAAAGTTAATTTGGTTCATACTTCAAAAAACGGAGCGAATATCTTTTACCACTTTTCTGTCTCAGCAGGAGGAAATTTTTACAGACTAAAATTTGACAGCAAAAGTTTAAATTGGTTTTTAGAGGCAGTGGAGGAAGAATAGCTATCAGTCATCAGACGTCAGTCGTCAGACAGAAAATTATCTGAGAGCTGAAGACTGAAAGCTGACGACTATTATGCGAAGCATTTTACATATAGACTTTAATAGCTACTTTGCAACTGTGGAGCAGCAGGCTAATCCAAGGCTACGGGGTAAACCGATTGGGGTGACAGGAGGAGATAGAATGAAAAGAACAGTTTTAGGGGCAGCATCTGTTGAGGCTAAAAAATATGGAGTAAAAACAGGCATGCAAATTTGGGAGGCAAAAAGACTTTGTCCAAATATAATTTTAGTTCCTGGGGACTCTGATAAGTATTTGGAGTGTACCAAACGTTTTTTGGCTATCCTAAGTTCCTACAGCCCGTATTTGGAAGTGTTTTCAATAGATGAATGTTTTCTTCGGTGTGACAGTGTGTCAGTGAGTCAGTGTATCAAAGTAGCGCAGGATATCAAAAAAAGAATTAGGGAAGAGGTTGGTGAGTGGATTACGTGTTCCATTGGTATTTCTTACAACAAGCTAATGGCTAAACTGGCCGGGTCTTTGTACAAGCCGGACGGGCTTGTGGTTATAGCAGATGAGGAAGCTGCCCAATTTATCTTAGATAGAATTGAGCTGGACGAAATTTGCGGAATTGGCTCAAGAATCAAAAAAAGATTAAATAATTTAGGAGTTTTTAATTTTAAACAGTTAAGAAAAGTCCCCTTAGAAGCTTTACTTGCTTCTTTTAAATCTTATGGTCAAACTCTATACAACATGGCCAGAGGTATTGACCATTCTGAAATCACCCCTTTTTATGAAAAAGAAGAAGTTAAATCTGTAGGACATAGGCACACCATTGATCATGATACAAAAGATTCTGAAGAGATAAAGCAGATTCTGCTTAAATTAACAGAATTAATAGCCAGAAGGCTGCGGGCTAAAAAATTAGTAGGTAAAACTGTCAGTTGTTGGTTTAGGTATGCTAATTTTGAAGGGATAGGCATGCAAACTACAATTATTCCTACTCAGGATGGACTGGAGATTTTTAAGGCTTCCTGGAAAATATTTCATCAAATTTGGAATAAAGAAAAAATCAGGATGATTGGCGTTTCCATTTCCAATCTCAAACCTTTAACTCCACAAAACCTGAGCTTACTGCCAGAAACGGGCAAGCAAGAGATGATGTTACGGGTACTCGACAAAATAAATGACAAATACGGTGAATTCACTTTGCAAAGAGGAGTGCTACTTAAGTCTACCAAAATTTACCGCTAGAAGGTTTAAACTTTAGTCTAAATATGGTATTTTTAATTCATGCAGTGGCAGGATATAGTTTTGACAACAGGACAGTTTGTTTTTTCGATAGCGCTACTTCCAACCGTTTTAGGTAAGGACAAGCCTGCTTTTTCTACAAGTTTAATTAATGGTGCTGTTTTGATGATCTTTGCGCTTACTTTTGCAACTTTGTCCTTGTGGTTGACGGTTATACCAACAATTATAATTGGTATACTTTGGCTTGTTCTTGCTTACCAAAAATATTCTCTTAATAAGAAAAAAGGGCTATGAAAATAATAGTAACTGGCGGAACGGGGTTTTTGGGTTCTCATCTTTGTGATAAGTTAATCGAAAGAGGAGATAAGGTGATCTGCATAGATAACCTTTTAACCGGCAGCAAAAAAAATATAGAGCATCTGTTAGATAATCCAAATTTTAGATTCTTAGAACATGATGTTACTAAGCCTCTGCCTGATAATATTCAGGCAGATCAAATTTATCATCTGGCCTCACCGGCTTCTCCGAATATGAATAGCCCCAAAAGCTACCATGCTTTGGCTTTTGAAACAATGCAGGTAAACACTGCAGGAACCTGGAACTTATGTGAATCGGCTGTTAAATTGGGCGCCAAGTTCTTGTTTGCCTCAACCTCTGAAGTATACGGTGATCCGCTGCAGCACCCGCAAAAAGAAGAATATAGAGGTAATGTCTCTACAACAGGCCCAAGATCTGTTTACGATGAGTCAAAGAGGTTTGGGGAAACCATCACTTCTGCATTTGTTAGGTCAAGAGGTTTAGACGGAAGGATAATTAGAATATTTAATACATACGGACCAAGGATGGCGCAGGACGGCAGGGTGATGATTGAATTTGTTCAGGCTGCTTTAGAAAATAGACCTTTTCCTGTTTTTGGAGACGGCACACAAACCAGGTCTTTTTGCTACGTTGATGATTTGACCCTGGGTATTATTGCAGCAATGGATAAAGGGGAGAAAGGCGAGGTCTTTAATTTGGGGAATCCTAATGAGTTTACTGTTTTAGAGCTGGCTCAAAAAGTAAAGGAGTTAACAAATGCCGTTTCTGAACCTGCGTTTGTAGAAACTTTGCCGGAGGATGACCCAAAACAAAGATGTCCTGACATCAGCAAAGCCCGCGAGAAGCTAGGCTGGGAGCCAAAGGTACAGCTGGATGAAGGGTTAAGCAGACTTATTGATTTTCTAAAAGCTTCATCACATAAGTAATTTTCCAACGTTCAAATTATACGGTATAATTTACGCAGTTTATGATTGCAATTAAAAAAAGCTTAGAAAAAGAACTGCAGATGTTTTACAGCGCTGTAGAGCAAACTGCAGACAGCGTTTTTATTACAAATAAGGATGGGGTTATAGAATATGTTAACCCGGCATTTGAAAAGATGACAGGATTTAGTAAAGAGGAAGCTTTAGGCAACACTCCAAGAATAATTAAATCAGGGCTGCAAAGCAGAGAGCACTATAAAAAACTCTGGTCAACTATACTTGACGGTAAAAATTTTAGAACAGTTGTAGTCAACAGAAGAAAAGACGGGAAATTATTTTATGCCGATCATACGATCACTCCTATTAAAGACAATAAGGGAAATGTTACTCACTTTGTAGGAATTTGGAAAGATATCACAAAACAAACACAATTTGAAAAACGCAAAGAAGAATTTATTGCAACAGCCTCCCACGAGCTAAAAACTCCCATTACCGTAATCAAAGGTTATTGCCAGCTCCTTGAAAAGAAATTGAGCCAAAGCAAAGATAAAGAAAACCTGCATTTTGTAACACAGATCAGCAGTCAAACAGATAAAGTGATCAATTTGATAAGAGATTTTTTTGATGTGAGCAAAATTGAAGCGGGAAAATTAGTGCTAAGTAAACAAGAGTTTAATTTAGAAACACTGGTCAAAGGAATTATAGAAAACTTTAAACATTCGGTCGGGACTCACAGAATAGTTTTACAGGGAAAGGTTGGCAGGAGTCTTTTGGGAGACCCGGAGCGCATTGGGCAGGCGCTTATAAATTTGTTAACTAATGCCATTAAATACTCACCTTCCGGAACTAAAGTTTTGGTTAATTTAACATCTAAAAAACAATACGCATTAATAAAAATTGAAGATTTTGGGATCGGAATTTCAAAGCCCGAACAAAAAAAGATTTTTGATAGATTTTATCAGGCAAATGAGGGCGGGAGAGAAGGGTTTGGTTTAGGGTTATATATCACATCTGAAATTGTTAAGAAGCATGGTGGTAAAGCTTGGGTGGAAAGCGAGAAGGGAAAGGGCTCAGCATTCTATATAACAATCCCCTTCCAAAAAAGCTAATCTATTGAGTAAAGGATTAGCAGTACAAAGACACAAATTCAATGAAAGTAACATCACTGCAAAGCAGAGCATCAGAATCGGTGTCTCATAATCCTAAAATATTAAAAAGGGTATTAATCAGAGATGGCGAAATACCAAATATTACCCAACTTTCCAGAGCCGTTTTTAAACCGGGGCAAATTGCATCCAGCCATACACATCCTGATATGTATGAAGTTTTTGTCACTGAACAAGGCAAGGGAATAATCAATATAAATAGTAAATTTTTTGATATGGAACCAGGAGTTTGTATCACTGTAGAACCGGGAGAATCTCACGAGGTGAAAAATAACAGCGCTGAGGATTTAGTTATTACCATAGTAGGAATTTTATCCAACTGAACGAGCAGTATTTAATCAACTGAGGGAATAGTTAAATCCTGTGGTTGTTTCAACATAAACTAAGGGGGGTAAGACTCTTTGCTCCTGAGTATCCTTAACTTCTATTAGATAACAGTTTATGATTTCTCGTACTAAAATGAGTCTTGACATTCAGAATTATCGGGTTATAATATACCTATATGATAAGAAGATCTTTATTTAACCGGGTAAAAAATCACCTTTCAAGCCCTGAGATTACCATGATTGTAGGACCGCGTCAGGCTGGTAAAACCACCTTAATGGAGATGATCAGGGATGATTTGGAAAAAAAGGGTGAAAAAACCTTATTTTTAAACCTTGACTTTGATGCTGATAACCCCTTTTTTACATCCCAGGAGAAACTGCTGCAAAGAATTTCTTACGGGATAGGAGCAGATAAGGGGTATGTTTTTATCGATGAGGTCCAAAGGAAAGAAGATGCAGGTTTATTCTTAAAGGGTCTCTACGACATGAAGTTGCCGTATAAATTTATTGTTTCAGGATCAGGCAGCATTGAACTGAAAGAAAAAATTCATGAATCACTGCCGGGAAGAAAAAGGCTCTTTGAGCTGACAACCGTAACTTTTGAAGAATTTGTCGCCTTTAAGCAGGGTAAATCTTTTACAGAACTTACTACTTTTTTTGACCTTTTTAAAGAACTCGCTTTCCAATACCTTGAAGAGTACTTAAACTTTGGAGGTTACCCAAAGGTGGTTCTTGCACCGACTTTAGAGGAAAAAAGAGCTGCTATTGCCGATATTTATCAAAGTTTTCTGGAAAAGGATATGTCAATTCTTTTAAATATACAAAAAACAGACAGCTTAACCGCTCTCCTTAGGGTTTTAGCCTCCCAAATAGGTAATTTAGTTAACGTAGCAGAACTTTCAAATACTTTAGGAATCTCAATTCAAACAGTAAAAGACTATCTGTGGTATCTGGAGAAAACCTACATTATCAGCAGGGTTACCCCTTACTTTAAAAATACCAGAAAAGAGATAACCAAAGCTCCGGTCTACTACTTTGTAGATTTGGGTCTTCGAAACTATGCAGCTAACCAGTTCGGCAATGCTGCCATAAATTCCAGTGGATTTTTATTTGAAAATTTTGTTTATAACAGTCTAAAGAATCATCTTGAGTTGACCCCTACCAGTGTACACTTTTGGAGAACTAAAGATAGGGCTGAAGTTGATTTTGTCTTAGACACAGGTACGGGTGCCATACCGGTAGAAGTTAAATATACGAACTTAAAAAAGCCTGAGATGAGCCGTTCTTTCAGGTCATTTTTAACCAAGTACAAAGTATCCAAAGCATATATTGTAAATCTTGGCTTAACTCAAGAAATTAATGAAGAGAATGCGAGGATTTGTTTTCTTCCTTTTTTTAATACCCAAATTATTACTAAAAATATCTAGTATAGTTCCTTACGTAAAAACCAGAAAGTTTGTAGTTCTAGCAGATTACCATTTGCATATTTATTTACTAGCTGAGGAGTCGCGTTTGACGCGGTGCTCCTGACGTACTGTTACATAGACTGCTATCTTGTATGTTCTCTTATTGTGTTAATACTCAACTTTCAATTTCGATAATGCTTCTTTTAACTTCTGTCATTTCCTCTTGACAGAAGCCATTTAAAGAGATAATATTAGTGTATGTTCAATCGTGCATATATTCATGGGCATAAAAGTCACCCACAT
>CAYSNN010000047.1:0-8040 GCA_964432475.1 uncultured Gammaproteobacteria bacterium | reverse complement strand
TATGAGTAAATGGGAAGCCTTAGAGAAAGAATTACTTTCTGATCCAGCAACAAAACAGGAGTTTGATAAACTCGCTCCCCGGTATGCTGTGATTTCAGAACTCATCAGAGAAAGAATAAAATATAAAATGACTCAGGCAGATGTTGCTAAAAAAGTTGGCACGAAACAATCTGCCATTGCCAGACTAGAGTCAGGTAATATCAATCCTTCTTTGGAGTTTTTACAAAGAGTTGCCCAAGTAATGGGACTTTCTGTTCATTTATCAAGAGGAGCTTGATTTGAAATTAACTTGGAGCTAAAAATAACATAAGCTCCTCTGATTCATTAAACACCAGCTTGTGATATTTGATGTTCTGAACCCATTTAAAAGTTTGGGAATCATTTACTAGTCCCTGCAAACTCTGGTTCAACCACCTGACTCTTATCTTTGCTATACTATAAAATAGGATGAACTTAGTAAATTATGGTTATTTGATAATAGTGCTTGGGATGTTAGGTTTATACTTAACACTCCGGAGATTGTTAAAACTTCCTCGATTGGGTTCACTAAAACAACTATTATTATTCCCGACTTGTGCCATTTCCAATCAGGCACCCTTTTTAGGCACAGATTTTTAGGATTTGGGATACTAAATAGTAAAGAATTGTCATTGCGAGGAAGGAGCGAAGTGACTGACGTGGCAATCTTCCGTTATAATGTTGTTTAACCCTACTGAGGAAGATTCCTCGCTAATCGCTCGGAATGACACATTGTCAGGACACTAATTGGCATAAGTCAGGAATATTTGCCAAGAAGGATCTTAGTACCAATTGTATGTTCCTGAAGATCAAGTAAAGAAACTCCCCCACCCTGGACCAGTTACTTGCTATCCCTGGAATTCGAGTTGGAAAAAGATCACTAGAGACTGTAAACCTGTATTCTTGACATACGTAATACGTATGATACAATATAAGCATGCAGAGAATTAGTGTGCATATTACCGATGAAACCAAACAAAGAATAGATCTGGCCGCTAAAGCCAAGCGAAAAGTAGAGGCCGATTTAATCAGGGAGGCAATAGATGAAGGTTTGAAAAAAATCTACCCTCCTGCTTCTTCTACCCAAGCTCTACTTAATCTGGCTAAATTAGCAGAGCAAATTGCTACCAAACCAGGCACTCCAACTGATATCTCCGAAAATCATGATTATTATGCTTGGGGAGGAGAAAAGAAAAGTGAGCGTTAATATCGCCATTGGTGACGCTGACGCTTTAATTGCTCTAGCATACGAGGAGGATTCTAATCATAATAGAGCCAAGAAAGCCCTAGAAACTCTATCTGCTCGAAGATACGAGGTTATATATCCAAATACTGCTCTTTTAGAAGCTATAACAGCTCTAAAAAGAGCTAAAAACCTACCGGAAAAAGCTCACCTGATTAATCAGCAATACCAGTCCGGAGCTTTTACTGTAGAATTTATAGACGAGCTAATACAACGGCAAGCCAGTATCCGATTTGAAAAGACTATTTCTAAAAAGAACACAATTTTTGATTGCATAGTAATTGAAACTGCTATAAAATTTAATACAAGAATCATCTTTTCATTTGACGATTTCTTTACCAAACAGAAATTTCAGCTGCCATAAAAGATTAAAAATTCACCTTTATTCTGGCATTTTGAAGTTGGATAGTTCTATTTTGAGAACTTTTTAACTGGAGTTGATAAGTCTTTCTCCCTGCAGGCAATTTAAAACCTCCTGTAGAAAGCAGGGTAAAGCTGTCTGAGGTTGTTGTGACTTCTGAAGATACGGCAGAGTTATCCGAGGAATTTAAAAGTCTGGCATTTGCTGTTCCCACTTTTTCATTAAGTTTCATACTCACCTCAAGCTGCATACCGGTGTAACCCGAATATTCACCAGGATCCATAGAGATTTCATAACCTGATAAACTATACCAGTTCGCATCATCGCTGGTCCCACCGGATCCTAAAGGAATATAAACCGTAGAAGACTTGCTGGTTGAGGATACCGGCTGCGGTGTAGCTTTTTCAAGCGCTGATACCCTCATCTTTAATTCTGTTACCGAGGCATCCAGTAAATTTAGCTTAGCATCATCCGGAGAACCTGACTTACCATCTTTGCTTGCTGATTTTAAAGAATTTATTTGTTCGACAAGCTTTACAGTCAGATCCTCTAAGGCTTTAACCCGATCTTCAATTGATGCCTGAGGCAAAGTTTTTGGGACTTCAACTAAATCGCTCTCTTGAGTATTTTCTTTCGTAGTTTCAGGGGTGGTAAGCGCGGGTCTGGCTGCAATAAAACGCCAATAACCCAGTCCGCCTATCACTAATGTTATTACCAATACAACGGGCAGAAAGCGAAGCATTTTATATAATGATTATAACAGTTATAATTATTATATGTTTCGTAATCCTCCTAAGGAAAAACATGACCATCATACTTTAAAGTTTCCGGATAATTTTTTATGGGGGTCTGCCACCAGCGCTTATCAGGTTGAAGGTAATAACGTAAATGCCGACTGGTGGGAATGGGAACATAAAAATCAAGCGTCCAATATGCGCTGTGGCGCAGCTTGTGATCAATATAATCTATATGAATCTGATTTTAATTTGATAAAACAGTTAAACCATAACGCCCACAGGCTGTCTGTTGAGTGGTCCAGAATTGAACCAAGAAATGGAGAGTTTGATCATCATGAAATCGAACATTATGTTGAGTTACTTAAGGTACTTAAGTCAAAAAAGATAACAGTCATGTTAACTCTCTGGCACTTTAGCTTACCTAAATGGATTGCAGATTTGGGAGGTTGGGAAAATGGGCAGACAGTTAAATATTTTGAAAGGTTTGTTAAAAGGGTTGCTCCGGAACTTGCCCAATACGTTGATATGTGGGTGAGTTTAAACGAGCCGGGAGTTTATGTGTATCAAGGCTATATTACCAGAGAATGGCCCCCTGCTAAGAAAAGCTTTTTTGGCCAAATCAAAACGATCTTAAATTTAACCTCTGCCCATAAAAAAGTATATAAATACTTACATAAAACATACCCAAAAAAAGGTATCGGTATTGCCAACAACGTACAATCCTTTGAGCCATATCATAAGCACTCTATTATTGAGCAGATGGCGGTCGTAATAAACGATTTAATCACCAACCACCTGTTTTACTTTTTAACCCGCGGTACGCATGATTTTTTAGGGCTAAATTACTATTTCCATGTCAGATTTAAAGACGGAAAAGGGTTGCTGCCTGAGATTGCAGATGCTTCCAAAGAGTCCCGGGATGTGTCTGATTTGGGCTGGGAAGTATATCCGGAAGGATTATTTGATGTGTTGGCGGATTTATCAGACCATATTCCTATCTATATTACAGAATGCGGAATCGCTTCAACCAATGATGACAGAAGAAACCGGTTTTTAATTACTTATTTAAATGAGGTATACCGCGCTATAAAAGCCGGAATTAATGTTAAAGGATTTTTTTACTGGAGCTTGATAGACAACTTTGAATGGCATAGGGGTTTTGATCCGAGGTTTGGACTGATTGAGGTTGATTACAAAACCCAAAAAAGAACCATCAGACCTTCTGCTTTGGTATATACAGATATCATTCAACATAACGGGATTCCGCATTCCCTGCTTAGGTTTATTGGCCATACTGTCCCTGCTGAAGATGTTTTAGAAAAAAGGTATAAGGAAATAATTGAGGAAAGCAAAAAGTAGCTATGTCTCATTTACCATTCACACTTTCTGCATACCTTTTAAACAGTATCTCTGTTACCACCAATAAATTTTTATTAAATAAAGCTATTCCTGATCCGTTTGTATATATTTTTTATGTCAGCATTTTCAGCTTAATAATCTTACCTGGTGTATTTATGACCTCTGCTCCAAGCCCGCAAATTTTTATCTTAGCCTCAGTTTCCACTCTTCTTTGGACTTTGGGTGCTTACTTTATGTTTTGGGCTTTGAAAGTAGGCCAGGTTTCCAGAGTTATTCCGGTAATCGGTACTTTAATTCCCCTTTTCCTACTTTTTTCTGCAGCCGGATCTTCTGCCATAAGTAATACTCAAACCCAAGCTGTCATCATACTGATTTTAGGCTTAGTTTTACTAACCATTTTTGACTGGAAAGGCTTGCCTGCCGGACGGGCAGGAAAGTTTAATAAATCCGAGGTTTTGTTTGAAGTAATTTCTGCCATACTTTTTGCCATCTCTTATGTAGTTTTAAGGCAGGCTTATTTAGGAGAAAATTTTTTAACAGTTTTAGTCTGGTCACGGGTAATTATTGTACCCGTGATACTGCTGACGTTTTTAATTCCTGCTTTAAGACTTAGGGTAACCCCTAAAAAAGAGGGGCCAAAAACCCATATGTTTAGCAAATCAGGGATGTTATTTTTAGCAAGCCAGGCCTCAGGAGGAGCCTCGGAATTGTTGTTAACTTTTTCCATTTCTTTGGCCAATCCGGCATTAGTAAACTCCCTGCAGGGAGTCCAGTATGTATTTTTACTTACTTTCGGACTTTTTCTTGGAGAAAAATACTCTAAACTACAACTTTTGATTAAAATATTGGGTATAATATTAATAGGCGCAGGTCTCTATCTGCTGGCATTTTCCGATTAAGGCCTGAGTTATGGGTTTCAAAAAATCAATTTGCCCTCTTGTTAGCTTTATTAAAATCTTTTAGAATGGCCTCAAAGCTTATCAATCCCTGAAAATACCGATAACCTGCCTTATGGTTAAAGGAAAAAGAAAAAAAATTGCTACCGGGCCTTCTTTTTTAAAGACTATCTTTTTATTGGTTGAATTTACCCTGATTAAAATCGGCCGGATTCCTTTGTATATCGTCAAGTTTACAGGGTACAGTTTACAGTGGACAGTAGTAAACATTCTCTCCGCCTATAACCTGTTCCCTCATCACCGCGGCCGTCCCAGAAAAGCTTGGTTTATCCCCTATTATCTAAATAAATTCAGGCTGTTTATAAAAAGAAGGGTGTCTAAAAAAGTGAAGTTTGCAATTATATCTATCTTTATCATTATCTTACTGTTCCTTTATACCTCTTTCATCTTTGCTGCAGCATACGAGCTGCCAACACCAAATAAACTTTCATCTGCAGACAGAAGCCTGACTACCGAATTTTTTGACAGAAACGGCAGGCTTTTATATAGATTATATGAGGGTAAGAATCGAATACTTATACCACTAAATCAACTGCCTCCTTACGTTATCCAATCTACCCTGGCAGCAGAGGACAAAAATTTCTATCGCCACTGGGGTATTGATCCGGTAGCTATTTTAAGAGCATTAGATGCCAATATTCAAAATAAAACTCTGGAGGGTGCCTCCACCATTACCCAACAATTAATTAAGAACACGCTTTTAACCCCGGAAAAAACCTATACCAGGAAAGCAAAAGAGATCATTTTAGCGCTTTGGGCTGAAAGAATTTATAGCAAAGATGAGATTATGCAAATGTATTTAAATGAAGCGCCTTATGGCGGCCCTGCCTGGGGAATTGAGGCTGCTTCCCAAACCTATTTTGGCAAAACCAGCCGGGAATTGACTTTGGCCCAGGCAGCTTATTTAGCCGGCCTGCCTGCCTCCCCAACCCAATTTTCACCGTACGGCACAAACCCGGAGCTTGGAAAAATCAGGCAAAAAGAAGTCCTGCGACGGATGATAGAGAATAAATTTATCAACCAATATCAAGCAGATTTGGCATATTCGGAGGATTTACACTTAAAACCTCAGATAAACAACATTAAAGCTGCTCACTTTGTCATGTATGTCAAAGACCTGTTGTCACAGAAATATGGTCAAAAAGTAGTCTCTCAGGGAGGGTTAAAAATTACCACCACTTTGGATTTGAATCTGCAGGAAAGAGTAGAAAGAGTTGTTACAGAGGAAGCGGACAAACTAACCAATTTAAACGTTAAAAATGCCGCAGCGATGGTCACCGATGCCAAACATAGCCAGATTTTGGCGATGGTCGGCAGCAAAGATTATCACCAGCCGGATTTTGGAGCTTTTAATGTGGCTGTATCGCTTCGTCAGCCGGGTTCCTCTATTAAAGTAGCCACTTATATTACAGCTTTCAAGCAGGGTTTTAGCCCGGGTAATACTGTCCTGGATGTGCCGGTCAACTTTAGAGACGAGTGGGGCAATAGTTACGCGCCTGTAAATTATGACGGGGCATATCATGGCGCGGTTTCTATCCGGACTGCCCTGGGCTCTTCTTATAATATTCCAGCTGTTAAATTGCTGGCCACAGTCGGATTGGATAATATGATACAAACCGCCAAAGATTTAGGGATTACCACCTTCACTGACCAAAACAGGTATGGTCTGTCTATTACCTTAGGGGCAGCTGAAGTAAGGATGATCGATATGATGACTCTGTATGGAGCACTTTCCCAGCTGGGTACTAAAAGAGTTTCAACCCCCATTTTAAAGGTGGTTGATTCAGACGGTAATGTTTTGGAGGAATATGAAGACCGTCCCCGGCAGGCAGTGTCTCCGGAAGCAGCATATCTTATTACCAGTATTTTAACTGACAATAAAGCCAGAACTCCGGCTTTCGGTGATAAATCCCAACTTAATATCCCGGGTAAAACAGTGGCTGTTAAAACAGGGACTTCGGATAACAAAAGAGATAACTGGACCTTTGGCTATACCCCGGACTATGTGGTGGGAGTCTGGGTTGGCAATAATGACAACTCCCCCATGAACCCTGCATTAACCTCAGGAGTAACCGGTGCTGCTCCAATTTGGAATAAGATCATGACCGCTCTGCTTTCAGATAGAGACGATGTGGCATTCATCAGACCTTCAGGTATTATTGAAGCCACAATTGACGGCAGGAAAGACTTGGCTATTTCTAAAAACTTGCCAAAAAGCATTGTCAGGGTGAAAAGTCAGGACAACCAGTTAACCTATTCTGATGCCTATTCTTCATATGCTACTCCCTCTGCTAATCTAAAATCACCCAGCCTCTTTGATCTTTTTTAGGTATTTTGACAGGTGAGGTGATAAAACGGGCACAATCACCGATAAAGATCAAGGTTGCATATTTGCTGTTTTGTTTGCCTTTCCAGTAATCTTCCTCTACTGCCATCTCTTTCCCGTACTTTTCTTTTAAGTAATTTAAATCATTTAAGTCTAAGTTATCGTAAAAAATCACTTTTTTGACCCTAAACTGGCCTATTATGTCCTTTCCGGAAGGTTTTATATAGACTAAATCCCCTGCAGAAATTGCTCCAAAGGGTATTAATTTGGCTTTGGAAAACCTGCTTTCAATATTTTTTTCACCGGATAAAATCTTTTCCGCTCCTAAACCCTTAAAAATTGCTAAGTGCTTGGTCATTTGGACCAATTATATCACTTGACAAAATGTATATTTAAGTGTACATTTGAAATATGCAATATATCAAGTTTACTGAACTAAGAACTAAATCTAGAAGTCTTGCAAAAGCCTTAGAGAAAGGTGAAGAAGTAAAACTTATAAGAAGGTCTGCAATTGTAGGCAGAGTTGTACCAGAGAAAAATGCAAAAATAAAAACAATCAGCGCCAAAAAACTGGAGGCAAAAATTAACAAACTGGATTTTCCCAGTTTAACCATTAAAGAAATCGACAGGAGATACCGGATAGCAATGATGAAAAAACATGGCCAAGGTCTTTCTTGATGCAAACTTTTTCATAGGACTTGTAAATAGAGCTCCAGAGATGGATCATGGGATTTTAGACCAACACCAAGGGTTTGTATCCATTTTGTCTTGCCATATCCTATTTTATGTAAATAAGGTAAAAGTTCCTGATATCGCAACTAATTCCTTTGTCGCCGACTTTAATTTAGTAGAGCTAACTCAAAATATTTTAGATAAAGCTTTGACGGGTCCAACCGATGATTTGGAAGATAATATCCAACTCCACTCTGCTATAGATGGGGATTGTGATGTCTTTTTAACTGCAGATGAGGGACTACTTAAACTGAAATTCTTCGGCAAAATGGAGATAAAACCAACCCTAGATTTATACTAAAGCTTTA
>CAYSNN010000046.1:4655-8071 GCA_964432475.1 uncultured Gammaproteobacteria bacterium | reverse complement strand
CCACACTTGAGCTATATCTTCTTTTGCTAAAAGGGGAAATTCTAAAGGCAGTTGTTGGCTGTCGGTGATCTGAGGGCAACTTGGTTGGCCCAGGACACAAAAAGGCCTTAATTTGGTATCCATATCGTCAGAACAGATTGGTTGACCCGGGACACAGGGGAGTAAACTCCCCCCTTCAACATCTGCCTTAGAGCTATTTTCTAAAAAACTGATGCAGGCTGCTCCGCAAGTACTTCCGGGTTGTAATTGTAGAGCTTTTTCAATGCCTGCTTCGGCTGCAGAAAAAGCGCGGGAAGATTGTTCAACTTTGGAGGCAGTTGACACATCCACCAGACTCCTTTGAACAATCGATAATCCTATTGCTAAAGCAACAGTCATAACCAAAATCAAAAGCATAATTGTCTGACCTTTTTCTCTCATATATTTATCTTAACTGTATCGTTGTTTGAAACTCAACATCATCTATCTGGCCGCTCAATGCTGCCGGTGCTCCAACACCCGGTTTTGCCTTAAATTTTATACTGACAACATCCTTAAACCCGGGCTGAGGATCTGGTCTGGTGAATAAACCATCAATTATTGATACTCCGGTTTGCTTGTTGGTGTCAGTTAATACTTCAGGTGTAGACGAATCTGTACCTGATTGTTCTGTACAGATAGTAGCCAAAAAGAGTCTGATCTGAGTCTTGTCACCTGTTGATGGCTGAACCGGAAAATCCCGCACAACGCACCCATTTTCGCTTCCGCAATAGGTAGTTTTATTTGTAGTGATAAACTTATATCGCGTATAATTACCATCCTTTATTGATACCAACGTATCGTTACTAACACAAACCAAATTATCTGCGTCTCTTATTGTTTTATCCATTGTCTCAAGTACTGCCTGGCCGTTTTGTTTGATAACCCCAATTATCTGAGACTTATTGCTGCCTCTTAAGCTGTTAGTAAATACTGTTAAAATCAGCATACCGGCAACAGACAGCACGGAGATAACCACCAGCATCTCCACCAGCGTAAACCCTGAAAAAATTGAAAATTGAAAATTGAAAATTGAAAATTCTCGCTTCATATCTTCCTTAGTATTGTAGTCAATCTGGATTCATGTGAACCTGAAAAATCAGTCCAGGTAACAATTGCTGTCACTGTTTTCTGAGTTGCATAGGTAGTCGCATCATCAGATAAAGTGATAGCCCTTTTAAAAATAGGGGGGTCAGGAAGCGGAGGGATAGCCTCAGCAGTTTCCTTAGGGAAATCTTGTTGTGCAAATCCTATATTAATAAGTACGCCTGCAGAATCGACCTTAAAGTAGCATTTCCTTAAAACAGAAGCTGAAGTTACAGGGTCTACAATAGCTGACTCGCAAGGATTAGAACCTGAGGATATCGGATAACCCCAAATAGGGTTTGCACCACTCCAGGAGTCAACACTTGTAACACCCAAAATACTTATATTACGATTTCTATCCCGTCCGGTCCTGACTCTCTCTATGCCTTCCTGTGCAAGTTTGGTGGCTTGAGCCTGGTTTTTGGCAAATTGAGCATTTCTCAAAGAAGAAATAGTTGCAAAAACCAAAGCCCCGACTACCATCACAGACACTGCAATCACCACCACCAGCTCCAAAAGCGTCTGACCCCTCTCACTGCGCATTTATTGCTCCTCCTTTAGACATTTTAAAACTTTTTGAAGAATTGTTTAAAGTATTGGTTATGGTAAATGTAACTGCGGAAGATTGCAAACAAGCGCCGGTAGTGGAAATATCACCGGAAGACAGGCTCTGTGTACCCAAACCGGGTGCATAACTTATTGCAACCGGAAGACCAATTAAGCACCCTGAATCACCCTTTACTTCCACTTGAGCATTTTCAAAAGTATATTCTCTTGCTTTTACATCACCCGGATCACAATGTAATTCCATGTGGGTAGAATCAACAAATTTTAAAGACCAGGATGTTGCTCCCTGTCCGTTACAAAGTGTTGAAGTAGTGGCGTTACTTTGAGCAAGACGCAGCAAACTCTGTATTTGGCCTTCAGCCTTTTTAGTAGCCTGGTCTTCAGCAAAACCCTTAAAACTTATAAATCCCATCACAGACATAATAGAAATAATGGATATAACTACTAAAAGCTCAATTAAGGTATAACCGGATTCGGACATTAATTTTAGATTAACACATTATGGCCTGGTTACACCATAAGTATACCCGTCAGTGGGAGTACAGCCCTGATCACTGGAGGGGGGAGGAATTCTCTCGATCTTTGCAAATAAACAGTAGCTTATACAGTCTCCTGCAGATGCAGCGGGACAGTCTGTCTTATCTGATTTATATGACTTGTAGCTATAAGAAGCCGTACCAGTCGGGTCTGAAGGAACAGTAGTTAAGTAAGTCTTGGAAGCTGTTGTTAGAACACCCCCGGTTGCATTTGTTAACGATGAACCGGATATAACAGAATCGCTATAAGGATAATATATTTGGTCTGCGTGATATGATTCCAATGCAGACTGGATCATCTTTAAATCAGATTGCCTCTTACTATCCCGCGAATTTTTCATAAAATTAGTGTAGGATAATAGACCGATAGTTGCGAGAATTGCGATAATGGAAATTACCACTAAAAGTTCAATTAAAGTAAAACCGGACCTTTTATGCATTGATTTTATTATCAGTTATTTAAACAAAGTAATCAATGATTCTTCAGTTAATCTAAAAAAACGAGTACTTTGATTATAAGAGGTTATTGTTTACTACCTACACAGACTACAGTTGTATTGTCAGCTAACAAAGCACAGACTTTCCAGAAGTTTTGACTAGCTGCTATAGCAGTAGTGCTAACTGGAACCCAACCACTACCAATACAAGCCCCAGCGGCAGTAATACCATCAGTAGTAGATACTGTAGCGTTAGCTATGGCTGCTGTACCAGTTTTAATGCAATATTGTCTTCCAGTAACAGGATCTGTTGGAATTACACCCCCTGCAAAATCAGTAGCTGCCAAAGCTTCACCTCCGTAATCTGCCATTGTTGCTGTTCTTTTTACTTCATAAGCATCACCAATGGCTTTTATATCAACTCGTCTTCTAGCATCATTTCCTCTACTTGTTAATCCGCCAAAAGCTGCAAAGCCTATAACAGCTAACACTGCGATAATAGCTAGAACTACTAGAAGTTCAATCAGGGTAAAGCCTTGAGGATTATTGGATGATTTGGGCAGGAACTTTTTCATTAAATTTTGCTTACTAATTAATTATTATGACAAAATAAATTTTCTGTCAAGTATCAATTTATCTGACAAAGGAAAAGTGGAAGTACGGAAAGGAATATAATATACTTTACATGATATGTGGAATTGGGATTACAATATTAATAACAATTGGAGACCTAGCACCAAAAAGCAGTGGGAGTGGTTTTTAGTGCGAAAGA
>CAYSNN010000046.1:2870-4606 GCA_964432475.1 uncultured Gammaproteobacteria bacterium | reverse complement strand
CGCTAAGTTTTTTCCAAAAATAAAAAGATTACTTGATCCTGGAAAACGGGAAATGCTTACATACTTTCTAAACTTATGAATTTAACACATACTCAAAAACTGGCAATAGATCTTCTGGCACATTCTCCACTAAGAGAAATTTTCTACTGGACAGGAGGAACACTGCTTGCATATCACTACTTACACCATCGAAAATCAATTGACATTGACTTTTTCAGTGAGAAAGCTTTTTCTCTTGAACAATTAAATCATTTTATCCAGAATCTTAAAGAAAAAGGAAATTTTACTATGGTACATTACCAGAAAATATTCGATAGATATGAATTTCTATTTGAGGGCAAAGGGAATTTGCGAATAGAATTTGTACACTATAACCACGAAAAAAAGACCTTAAACAAAAGAAAAACTCTTTTAGGAATATTTATTGATTCATTAGACGATATTGCTGCCAATAAAGTAATGGCGTATTTTGATAGAAACGAACCAAAAGATATATTTGATATTTATTTTCTCATTCATAAAGCAGGATTTACTCCATCCAAATTGCTGACACTTGTGCAGCGAAAGTTTGGTATTTCCTTTAATGAGGCATCTTTTTGGAGTGAGTCATATAAATATTTTCCTCTTTTACATACACTACAACCTGTGATGTTAGAAAAAGAAAGTAGCCAGCAAAAGCAGATCCTCAAAACCATCGAGGATTACTTTCACCAAAGTTCTGCACGGTTCTTGCGGAAAAACCTGGAATAAATTAAATCCCTAATTTTAAATACCAATTTAATATTCGTTCTCCCCAAAAGAGGGCTATCAAACTGCCTAACACTAAAAAAGGCCCAAATGGAATAACTTGTCCGAAATGTTTTTTTCCGGCTAATATTAAAAAAATAGAAGCAATCGCACCTGTTATAAATGAAAGGATTAAGGCCACAAGTGACAGGGGAAACCCAAGCATTACCCCTATAAATGCACCGAGCTTAACATCCCCGCCCCCCATACCTTTTCCTTTAGTAATAATTATCAACAATAGAAAAAATCCCCCTATTAATATTCCCATGAGGAGAGAACCAAAAAAAGGTTGTGCTGTCATCAGTGTATGTCTTTGAAAATAGTCACTATGCGGGGGAAGAAGCAACCGTCCTATTGCAGTTTGAGAAAGATAGTAATAAAGATAACCTATTTTATAGACTGTTATAAGAAATAATGAAACTAACCCAACCGCGATTGCAGGCAGTACAATCCTGTCAGGTATAAACATCTCCCGAAGATCGGTTATAAAAAGCGCCGCCAAAATTGTAATAAAGAATATCTTTAAGAATAGTTCAAGAATAAAGTTTGTAAATTGAAAATTTAAAATTGATTGAAAATTGAAAATTGTAAATTGTAAATTGATTGTACTTTGCCAGAATAAAAACCCTATTATTAATCCGAGAATAACTTCTACTAATAAATAATCTATCTTTATTTTTTCTTTACAGTAGCGGCAGCGGCCGCGTAGAGAAATATATGAAAGTATGGGAAAAAGGTCGTACCATCTCAGTTTGTGTTTACAACTTGGACAATACGACCTTCCCAAAAATGACTTATTGCTAATACTTCGATCGGCAAGGACCAAAACAAAACTTCCCAGTACCGCCCCAAATAAAAAGCCTATTATAAACATAGCTTTCAGTCTTCAGCTTTCAGCTGACAGCTCCTAATATGTACAAGTTCCCCCTGAGGGAGCAATTAAAGTCAAA
>CAYSNN010000046.1:0-2770 GCA_964432475.1 uncultured Gammaproteobacteria bacterium | reverse complement strand
AGCTGACAGCTCCTAATATGTACAAGTTCCCCCTGAGGGAGCAATTAAAGTCAAATTAGAACCCACCTCATAACGCCCGGTTGCATCGGTTTCATTCTCGTTTCCACCATCATTGGCCATCTTACCTTTTTGCTGATCTGATTCCAAAACCGCGTTAATTTCCCAAGCGTCACTTGCAGCACAATAAGTGTAGTGGTTGGCGGTATCATTGATAGGATCAATCGGAAGAGTCGGAACTGAGACACTCTTTGAGGTTGAAAGGTCAACTTTTACCCATCCTGTACCATTTGATACTCTGGTTCCTGTACCTGTTCCTCCGCTTTTGCCGGAACAGGAAACTCCATCACCGTCCTTACACAAAACAGCCATAGCACCGGAGCCTGTTGCTTCCTGCACAGCTACATTAATAGCATTTTGAAGATTTGCTAAATCAGCAAGTCTTGCTGCATCTCTGCCTCTTTTTGTCAACTCTAAGGGATTGATGATTAACACCACAACTGCTGCAAGTATTGCAATAATTGCGATAACTACCAAAAGTTCAACAAGGGTAAAACCCCCTTTTTGATCCTGAGCAGATTTTTTCAAACTATTTCACCCCCCTTCAGTATATATTCCATTGTATTCATAATTATCACCAAATAGTCAAGTGCCATTTGGAAACTAAAATGATGTAGTCAGCTGGTATATAGGCAGAATAATGGATATAACTAAAAATGCTACACCTATTCCTAAGATAATAAGCACAATAGGCTCTATGGCTACTGTTAAGTTCTTAATCAAATGATCAGACTCCGACTCAAAATAATCTGCCAGCTTAAAAAATATCTCATCTACTTTACCTGTTTCTTCACCGACCTTAACCATCTGTCCGACAATCCTTGGGAAAACTTCTGAAGTAAGTAAAGTTGAAAGCGGCAGTCCTTTTTCAACTCCCCCATAAGCTTCTTTCAATTTTTTTTCAAAGATTGGGTTTCCTATAAGGTCTGCAACTATACCAATTGATTCCAAAAGCGGTATCCCCGCAGCTGTTAAAAGACCAAAAGTCCGGTTAAAATTCGTTAAAGTCACATTTGTAACAATTTGCCCCACTATTGGTAATTTTAATATCAACCCTGCTATAAATTGGCTGCCTTCCGGAGTTTTATTCCATCTGTTCAATAACACTCCTGCAGACACAAGCAGTATGATTCCTGCCCACCAAAAATTGATAAAAAGATGCGATGAAGCAATTAATATCTTCGTAGGTAAGGGGAGCTCGATTGTAGACTGTTGATATAAATTGATAAGTTTTGGGATAACAAATACCATCATAATTACAATTACGACAACCATCATCCCCAAAACCACAGCCGGGTAAATCATCGCCCCTTTAACCTTTGCCTTAAATTCTCTTTCTTTTTCCAACCCCTCTGCCATCTGCTGAAGCACCTGATCAAGCTTACCGGAAACCTCACCCGCTCTGACCAGATTTATATAAAGATGGGGAAATATATCCGGGTATTTCCCCAAAGCTTGCGCCAGGGTTAACCCGCCTTTTACATCCGAAGATATTTCTCCTAAAGCCCTTTTTAAAGTTTTATTGCTTTGTTGCTCTTCTAAAATATCTATTGAATCGGATAAGACCAATCCGCTTGAGATCATTGTTGCCAGTTGTCTTGTAACTAACACCAGATCCGTAAAACCTACACGGTTTAAAAATTTATCTAACAACCTGCTGACGGCAGGCTCTTTTGACTTTAAAGTAATTACTATCAATCCCTTCTTCCGCAGAACTGAGGCAGCGGATCGTATATCAGAGGACTGGATAGTACCCTCATGAGTCAAACCTTGTAAATTTTTTGCCTGATAAATAAATTCAGCCATTTATGGAAGCTATCTCAATAACTTCTCTAAAAGTTCCGGACGTAAAGTAAATGTTCTTGCCACTTCTAAAGAGATTTTGCCTGTTTTTACAAGCCCTGAGAGGGAATTCTCCAGTATCTGCATACCGAGCTCTGCGGATGTTTCAATAACGTTGTCAATTAAATAGGTCTTCCCTTCGCGGATAATATTTCTCACAGCCGGTGTGGCAAATAAAACCTCACTTGCCAAAACCCTGCCCGGCTGAATCGTTGGAATCAAACGGATAGATAAAATGGCTTCCAGTGTCGCGGCAAGCTGCAATCTAATTTGAGGTTGTTGGACCTCCGGAAAAACATCAATAACTCTGTCAATGGACTGGGCAGCTGAATTTGTATGAAGTGTGGCAAAAACCAGATGGCCTGTTTCGGCAATAGTCATAGCAGAGGCAATTGTCTCCAAGTCCCTCATCTCACCAACTAAAACAACATTGGGGTCTTCCCGTAAAGACGCTTTTAAAGCATTCTCCCAGGATTTGGTATCCAAAAACATCTCCCTTTGGTCAATTAAAGACTTTCCGGACGGGTAAATGTACTCAATCGGATCTTCAATAGTTAATATATGCTCGGCTCGGGTTTGGTTGATCTGATTAATAAAGGAAGCTAAAGTTGTAGACTTACCGTGCCCGGTAGGACCCGTTACTAAAACAAATCCCTGTTTTAGATTAGGAATTTTTTGTACCACTTTAGGAAAACCGAGTTCTGAAAGTATGGGAATCCTTACAGGTATCAGTCTAAAAGAGGCTGCCGGGTGGCCTTTTTGACGGAAAAGGTTCACCCTGAAACGCCCCTGCCCGGTAGTTCCAAAGAAAAATCTAACTCTAAATTTCCAGTGAAAATGTCTTTTTGAAGTTTGGTAACTATCACGGCTA
>CAYSNN010000045.1:4057-8091 GCA_964432475.1 uncultured Gammaproteobacteria bacterium | reverse complement strand
CCTCCTCCGGCTATTCAAAATCTTTTGAAGGGCGATCCAACAGGAGCAGGAGGCATCAGCCAAATTTTGACTAACTTAGTGGCTCTTTTTTTCACTATAGCTGCTATTGTTTTAATTTTTATGCTGCTTTGGGGGGCATTTGAGTGGCTGACATCAGGAGGCGATAAGGAAAAGCTGGCATCTGCCCAAAGAAGGATTCTTAGCGCTATAATCGGCATTATTCTTTTTGCAGTTACTTTTGCCGTTATACAAGTCCTTGGCACATTTACCGGATTTAAATTCTTTCAAGGCCAGGCCATGGTACTTGACAAGCAGATCAGTATATGGAATAGTTAAATAAGAGATGAAAAAGTTAGCAGCTATCGGTTCAACAATATTATCTTTCCTGACACCTTCTGCTGTTTTAGCACAAAATATAAATATAATTCCACCCGGACCCGGCTTTAAAACACTCGGAGATGCTATTTCCAAGATACTAACACTTTCTTTTATAATAGCTTTGGTCGTAGTCTTAGCCATGCTTATCTGGGGGGCATTTGAATGGATTACATCCGGCGGAGATAAAGAGGCTGTTGGTAAAGCCCGGGGCAGGATTATTAATGCCTTAATCGGTCTGGCTGTTTTGGCTATCGCTTTTGCTTTATTCAGACTCTCAGGACAATTCTTAGGGTTTGGTATTGGTGATGCAGGCAATATTCAACTAAACATACCTCAACCTGCTCAATAATTGATCTTTACACCTCCTTCATGCTAACCTTTAAAGTATGAGCCAACATATTGGTATTATGTATCTTGCTGCATACTTCTTACTACAAACTGCTACTCCTGTTTATGCCCAGTGTAATCCGAGTTTGGGAAATTGTCCTGCAGGATTACAAGAACTTGAAGATGTTTTTAAGCAATTTATCTCTGTGGCGGTGGGTTTGGGGTTTTTGGTGATGCTGATAATGCTTGTCTGGGCAGGGATTAAATATTTAACTTCCGGAGGAGAGCAAAAAGAGGTCCAGCAAGCACACTATACAATGACCTGGGCACTTTTGGGGATACTTTTTTTTGCCATAGCCTGGCTGTTACTGCTGCTTATACAAACCTTTACCGGTATTGAGGTGACTACTTTTAATATTAAGGCTTTATGCAAAATTGCCGGCAGCACAACGGATTTCTGCAGTCCAAAGTAGCTCTGCCGGGTTGACAACGTATAACGAATTTTGTTAAAATCGTATAACTATGCAATTAGTAACTGTTGGCACTAAATATCAAATAGTCATTCCTAAAGAGGTTAGGAAAAAAGAGAAAGGATTACGACCCGGCACAAAAGTCCTGGTTGGAGGCAACGGGAAAGGGACAATTACAGTAAAAACCCCTGAAAAAAACTGGTCAGATAAACATTATGGTGCTCTTAAGAAATATTGGAGGGGAGTGGATCCAATAGCAGAAATAGAGAAAATCAGAAACGAGTGGGATGAGAAAAGTTGTTTTATTAGATGAGCTTTAAAACTTTTCCAGCAAAGAGGGTATCTTCTCAAAGTAATTTTGTGCATTAACCAAAACAGGAGTGTTAGGCAGAGGGAAAATATCTTTAAGTTGCCCCTTATCTACCTTTACCTCCAAAGTAACATAGTTTTTCTTATAATCCTCTATTACAATATCAACTTGATACTAAATTGTAGTGCCTGTCAAAACTTGCAAAGAGAGAGGATTTGGAGTACTGTTAGCATACAATAGATTAAAGATTAAAGATTAAAGATTAAAGATTAAAGATTAAAGATTAAAGATTAAAGATTAAAATGAAAAATCACATATTAAAATTAAAAATGTTTAATCTTTTTACATTCTTAACTGCCATTTTTATATTTGCATTTTACACTTTAAATTTTCCGGGTTCTGTTAATGCCCAAACCCCTGCTGCGACTACCGACTACCGACTACCGACTACCGTCAGTCCTACTTCCCCTCTTTATACCGACCTTTTGGTACATAATTTATTTCATACTTTTTCCTGTCTGGGAACAGGGCAGTCTGTGATCGGACAGCCTTGTTTGACATACCAACTAAGCAGAAATGCCCAGGGGATGATACAGGGAGTGCCTGTATTATCCCAGGTGGATACCTCAGGGGGAGTTTTGGGCACGACCTCAAACTTAATCGGCTTACTGTACCTTCATCCGCCGGTCAGAACTTCCGAATATCTGGCTTCGGTTGGAAAAGGCCTGGGGATTGTCAAAGAAGCTAATGCCCAGGTGGTAGGCTCAGGCGCAGCAGTGCTTAGCCCTATTATTACCCTTTGGCAGGTTTCCAGAAATATCTCCTATATCATCATGATTATTATATTTGTGGTTATTGGGATGATGGTAATGTTTCGGACTAAAATCAACCCCCAGACAGTGATTACAGCCCAAGCTGCCTTACCAGGCTTAGTTTTAGGGCTGGTTTTAATTACTTTCTCCTACTTCTTGGCAGCACTGGTAACAGATACTGCTTTCTTGGGAGTGAATCTTGTTGGTCATTATTTTAGTGCTGCACAATCAGGCTCAACTGCAAAAGTTGTACAAGATATCTCTTCAGACAGTGTTGGAACAATTTTCAGTAAGTTTGTAGGTGCAATTAGCCAAGGAGATATCTCAAGTGCTATGTCTAACATTTTAAATAGTTTGGATAGAGGAGTCCAGGATTGGATTAAATTATTTGGAGCTGTATTAGCTTTTCAAGCAGGAAGTTCAATTGGCGGCCCTATCCTTGCTGTAGGAGGCACTGCTATTTGTGGTGTAGCGCCAGCTGTTGCAACTGGTGGAATAGCGGCAGCATTAGGAGCAATTGGTGGTCCTATATGCGGCCTAATAGGCGGCACCGTGGGAGGAGTCATATCAGGAGCGCTATTAGCCGTCAAAGCTTACGCTGATCCGGCCGGTACCTTCGCTTGGGTTCTTTATTTTATTGCAATTGCCGTTCTAATTTATACTATGCTTAAATTACTCCTTAAACTTATCACAACTTATTTAAGTATTATATTCTCTACTATAACTGCTCCCTTTTTATTTCTGGCAGCTGCTTTGCCAGGTAGACAAGGACTAGCAACTGATTGGATATTAAATATGCTGGCAAATGTATTAGCCTTTCCGGCAGTCTTTGCAGTGTTTTATTTTGTAAGTTACTTATTAGGACCTACAAGCGATGCAGGGGCGTATTTTGGTATTACGAATCAATTTATGCCAACAGACACTCAAACCCTCCCCTTACTCGGAGGTTTAAATTTATCTTTTATTAGAGTACTTTTAGCATTTGGAGCCTTGCTAGCAACACCAAGTATTCCTGACATAATCCAAAAATCTATTGGTAAAGTTTCTCAAGCAGGACAATTGTTGGGACAAGAAATATCCGGTGGTATGAGATCTGGACAAGGATATTTTGGCCAAACTACAGGAGGGGTAGGTAAAATTTCTGGAAATATCGGTCAGGCAGCAGACATTTGGTATGGACCACCACCACCAGGAACATCCATAGCAGGCGCAGTGGGTAAAGTGCCACAGGTTAACCTTCCCGGATGGTTGAAACCGAGACCATGGTAATAAAAAAAACTTTTTGAACTAGAATATTAGCTTGCTTGTATTAACCTGGCAGGCCACTCACCAATAAACTCTTTGTGTAATTGCGTATCATAATATTGGTTTTTAAGCCTCTGAATTTCTCTTCTTATATTATTAAAAGATTCTATTTCGGCATCTAGAATTGCTTCCAATGCACCTGCCTTAATTAGCTTTTCTCTAATCTCTCCATCAATCTTTCCCAATGAATCCACTTGGGCTTGCGTCATGTTTAACGAGTTTTTTAATCCCGTAGTCAAACTATCTATCCTTTGACCCATTCCCTGAGTTCTTAAATTCGCTTCCCTATTATCGAGCATTCTTTGAACCTCTGTAGGTATCGGTCTTTCCGTTATCTCTTCTCTTTTTCTCCCCATTTCTTCCTTAATCTTTTTTGCTCTTGGGTATAAAACATCACGGTCTTTTTGCACTAATATATGGTATGTACTGGTT
>CAYSNN010000045.1:619-4047 GCA_964432475.1 uncultured Gammaproteobacteria bacterium | reverse complement strand
CGATAGGGCTTCTTCCTTGCTCAGCATAACCAAGATTTTCTCCTCCTAAAGTATCAGAACCGGCAGCCGGGCGTTTTAATAATTCATCAAAGTAAGCATTAACTATCAAATCATTATCATATTTCCAATTTTTGGGAGCCAGCCCGGCTCTATTCATAACATATTTTCGGGCATTCATATAATCTATTAGGGGCTTTAGTATACCTGCCCCTATTTCTACCAGTTTATCTTTCACTACGGGATCTATGCTTGCAGCTAGAGAAGAATCATTTAATACCTCTCGAACTGCATCCCAGTGTTGTTGCTTCCCTCTCGTCTGCGTCTTTACTTTTCTGATTTTCGCATCCTCTAGCGCCCACGTATTTACATCAAAGAATTGATCCCGGTATTTATAAGCACCACTCATAGGCTCAATCAGTAATCCCGGTATAGGTCCTTGCCCTTGAATTTCTCCCCCCACTAAAAACTTCCTGGCATTATCTGCACCAGCTAGCCTCTTAACGTAGGTGATCGGATCTGCCCATTCTCTGATATTATAAAAGCTTTGTTGTCTTAACTCCCACCTGTTCCTTCTTTTTCTAAAACCTTGCCATTCACGCTTATCTTTACAACCGTTTTCCCAAAGTTCATCATATATTCCTAAATTCCCTGCTTTGGTAATCAAATCCACCACCTCCACTCCACCGCTGGTAGAAACCATAAACATGGACTCAAATAAGTTTCTTAGTTTGAGAACCCCACCAGCGTTAATAACCCGACAACGCACCCATCTCTCTTCATGACTAGGCTTTTGGACACCATCTTCATCCTCTATGACGTTCCCTGGCCTATCCACCACATCTAACATTTTTCCATCCATATGCTGCTCGGCCAGAAAATAAAATACAGCCTCCATTTCCCGTCTACCTCTGTCCAAAAGTTCAGGTATTTTACCTTTATCATCATCCGTATAGCCGACAAGTGGGGCAAATGCTCCAATTTGTGACACATCACTATAGTAGTAGTAATCCCACATAGGCAAATCGTGACCTATACCCATTTCCCGAAGTGCCAAAGTAACTGCGAAGGTTGCATTCCTTCGGAATAGTCTTCTTTGTTGAACTGTAGCTTCCTCAAGCTTTTCAGGGGTTATATGTGTATTGGTAGTAGTATAATTAGTTCTCCACACAGCCACCTTACGTTCTATTTCCTGGGCCTCTTTATCAATCTTGGCTTTGATTATCTCTTCAGCTAATGAGTAAATTGTCTTCATATGAATACCCCCATCTTCACCGATTACCCTAGTTACTAAACCACCCCATCTGGCTTGTAACCCCTCAAACTTATCTTGAGCCGTATTGATATTAAAATTTCGAATTGCTCTGATTTCTCGCTGCTTACGTTCAAACAACACTTCCTCAGTCCTTATTTTAATAACCTCCTTCCCTTCCTCCATTAATCTGGCAACTTCTCTGGTAGCTTCTTGCGGAGTGAGTCTCTTTGCTGCAACTTCTCTTTGGAATTGTCTGTGGAATTCGGTTGTAATTCTTCTTGCCACTTGTTCAGTAGTTAAACCTCTATACGGATCATCTACTTCTTCCACCATGGCTCTAAATTCATCTTTTTCAAGCGTCCTATCAATTAAGTCTTCAGGCGTACTCATACTTAACCTCTCCTCGTCCCAAAGAGTCGGAAACCACGGCTCATCATTAGATCCTTCTCTCCGCAATTCTACTCTTGGTTTGTTATAGTCTTTCACCCATTTCCATAATGCTTTATCCCTTGCTGGTTGATCCGGTAAAGCACTAATTTCCTGCAGCAAAATAGTGTTTCCTTCTGCTGTCATTTTAGCTATTATTCTTAGCCTAATCACTTGTCTTCTTTGCTCAATATTCAAGCTAGCTAAACTGACAAAGTGGCCTGGTGCATATTCATAGATATCTTCCCTATCCAACATTGCTTTAATCTTCCTAAAAACTCCTGTCCTAAGCTCAACCCTTTCTATAGCTGCAACTCTTTGACTTGGATCTGTCAAAGCTTGTGCTCGAGCTAAACCTCTGGAGTCAACCAGTAACAACTCCTCAAGCGAGTCATCCCATCCATACCTGCCTTCCCTGTAGCCGTTTTTTCTTCTTTCTGTTAGAGCTGCCGCAATTCTTCTTTTACCTTCTTCAGAAGAAAGATTCATTCGTGCAACTGCGGCTCTTACTTCTCGCTCACCCAATTCTGCACTTTCAAAGTCATCATTTGTGATGTACAATTCATGGTTAATACCGTACCTTATCGCTTTTTGCTCCAAATTGCTTCTGAAGGTTTTTGTATCTCCACTGAGAGGCTTTTTAAGATCCTCTGGTCCTCCCCGGTAAATTTCTCCCTCATTTTCACTGAGCCTATCTGCCATAATGGCAGATCCTTTCTTTTTATAAATCCCATCAAAATAAGCATTATAGTTTGAAGCAAAATCTGTCTTTAATTTGACGAAATATTCAAATCCTCCTCTACTCTCAAGCAGTCTGGCACCCGCTATAGTGGTTACATGTGCTACAATTTTTTCTCTTAACCTGTGCGCAGTAACAGAGTCTGCCTCCAGACCAATACGGTTTCGTGCCTGTTCTAACGAAGACAAAGCATTTGTTAAAGCTTTAGTAACCTCCTGGTAAACTGACTCTTCTGCCTCCAGTGGAAGCTGCTGTTGGAAATAATCCAGCCAATCTTCAATTGAATCATCTAGCTCTTCTGCAGTTTCAGCCCAAGTAAAGTCAAATTTCTCTCTAAAATTGTTGTAGTGAAGTCTTTCGTCCGCAGTTGCTCTTTTTCTTTTCTCCCGTCTAATACCCTCTCTTTCACCCTTTGTTTCTTCAAGTTCTTTTTTTATATCTGAAAGGAAATAATCTCCAAATTCTTCTTGAGTACTGTCTGTAGAGTCTGGCTGCAAAGGTATACTTTTCAACTCTTTACCTATAGCTGTTGCTGCTCTGGCAGCAACGTAGCTGGCTACTCCCTGATACTTTTGCCTTAACACAGTAATATCAATACTATCCCCAAAAACCTTTCTTAGGGTGGCTTCTCCATAATCCCAAAATCTTTCTTGATAATCTGCTAAAGCTTTATCTACAGCCTCTAATCGCTCATCTGGAGTTTTGGGTGTTGGAGTAGAGTACCAAGAATCTGAATCCCCTCTAGGGGGAGCCTGCATAGCTTCAGCGTACACTCTACGTATATCGTCTCTGACAAAATAAAGTATACGCTGTAACTCTTCCTTCTCTCTGACGCCTGGAGGGATAAGGATCTCATTCATTGTTCTCGTACCTTCATTTTTTAGTTGATCAAATTCAGCTCGTCGCTCAGGAGTAAGCGTAGAATACTGAGCTGGCGTAACTTTCAGGCACTTCCTAACTGCACTCCAAGCTTCCTGAAACGGAGAAGGCTCTTCGGCTAACTCATCAAGC
>CAYSNN010000045.1:0-609 GCA_964432475.1 uncultured Gammaproteobacteria bacterium | reverse complement strand
GGCGTAGCCACACCTGCCAAACCTGATTCCAAAAGGCTACGTCTTTGCTCTTTACTAAAACCAGCTTCTTTTAAAATTCTGGCTTTTTGTAAAAGCTGAGCTGGCGTGTAATTATAGATCCCAGCTTCATTATTATCTTTGCCGGGTTCGCCTGATCCCACCTGATGAGCTTCTAAAATTGCTTTTCCTTGTTCTTGGGTAAGTGAAGTTCCTAATAATTTTTGTGTGTCTTGTAACCGTTGTTCTTCGGAAAGTGCGGCGTTTGCCTTAATTTGCGCCTCTCTAGTTAATAGAGGGGAAGGAGATCCTGTTTGGGCTGCTGCAGCTTCCGGTCCTAGTGTTCCTTCTGACATAATTTCTACTCTTGCCATGGTTTTATTTTTACTTAAAGTTTAGAAACCCATGGTATCTTCAGTATAGAGTTTCTAAGTGCTTACTGTCAAATCCTTTCTGTATTAAATTAGATTAAAGATTAAAGATTAATGATTTATGATTATTCTTAAATCTAATTTCATAAATCTTAAATCACTTTAAAATTCAGTGCTTGATTTAAAACTGGTAAAAAACTGACGGGGATGAGGCTATTTATGATTTCCTGGTAAGTAACCA
>CAYSNN010000044.1:0-8249 GCA_964432475.1 uncultured Gammaproteobacteria bacterium | reverse complement strand
ATTCTGGCTAAAGTGGTTGGGCCAATACCTAAGCGTTCTGCTTTCTGACGGATCTGCACGATGTCATCTGATTCAAATCTAATGGTTAATGTATCGCCCTTAGGGGCACGGTGGACACCAACTTTGATATTTTTTCCAAAAACTTCAACCGCATCATGGGTATCCCAAAATTTAGCCTCCTCCTCCAGAGTTTTAAATGGATTCATTGGTTTCATTGTTCCTTTTTTAACAAATGTTACTTTCATTCTTGATCTCCTTTAAATTCTTGCTGATATAACAGCTTCTCTTTTTTCTTAACATCTCTTGCTGTCACCAGTCCATATTTATTTATCCCAGCTCTTTTGCCTATTATCACAGTAATTAATCTTTGACTTGATGTTTTACCAATTAACAGAATTCTACCTTCTTTGCCCTCACCTGTAACGTAATCACCAAACACCACTTCTAACACTTCATCTACGTTTATTTGATGTTTAGCAATATGCTCCTGCCTATCATCTTCAATTACCAGTTCATCAATTACAATATCCATTGTAACACATTGTCTTACAAAAATCAATCTTTCAGATTTTCCAAATATTCTTCTGCGTCAAAACAGGCTTTACAGCCTGAACCGGCTGCTGTGACAGCTTGCCTGTATTTATAGTCAGATACATCACCTGCTGCAAACACACCTTCAACGCTGGTTTTTGTTTCATCTGTTACAACAATATAACCTTTTTCGTCTAATTTAATTTGTCCTTTTAAAAAGCCGGTATTGGGCTTATGGCCAATGGCAATAAATAGTCCATCCAGCTCTAACTGACTGATCTCTCCGTTTTGAGTATTCTTTACCTTCACTCCTGTAACTTTATCCTGTCCCAAAACCTCTTCCACCGCTGAATTTAAAACAAATTCAACATTCGGCCTTGCTTTAACCAATTCTTGTAACGCAGCTTGTGCCCTAAGTTTATCCCTTCTATGAATAACAATTACTTTTTTGCAAAGTTTTGATAGGTAGTTTACTTCTCTCATGGCTGTATCCCCTCCCCCAACTACTGCTACCACCTTGTCTTTGAAGAAAAACCCATCACAAACCGCGCAGGCAGATATGCCCTTACCAATTAATCTTTGTTCCGAAGGTAATCCAAGCCACATGGCTGAGGCTCCGGTAGCTAGAATCAAGGTTTCAGTAGTCAGGGTACAGGTTTCAGTTTTGATTTCAAAAGGACGCTTTTTAAAATCAACAGAGAGAACATCTTCATTAATAAATCTTGTATTAAACCTTTCGGCTTGTTTTCTCATCTTATCCATCAGCTCCGGACCTTGAATCCCCTGCTCAAATCCCGGGAAATCATCTACGTCTGTGGTGAGCGTGAGCTGACCGCCGGCTTCCCTGCCGGCAATTACCAAAGGATCCAAACTCCCCCTTGCAGCATAAACTGCAGCTGTTAAACCAGCCGGGCCGGAACCGATAATAATTAACTTCTCCATAGCTTAATTCAGACACCTATCTTCCAACTGAACTAGAGGTAGATGTTTTTACTTTGGTAGAAGTAGTCGCATCTTTGACTCCCGGGGTAGCAGAAGGACTTGCCGACTGCGTCACTTCAGCAGTTGGTGTCACTTGCACTCTATCAGCTGCCGGACTAACAGGGGGCTGAACCCGGCTTCTAATCCATACCAGGTAACCGGCAATCACAACCAGTACTAAGATTATCACTACTATAGAAACATTTCTGTTAATAAAAATCACCTCCCCCGGGCATCTGACGTCAATATTAAACTACTTTCGGTCGTAAAATCAATACTGAGGCAAAAAATCCTGTGCCTGCTCCTAACAAAACACCACCTATGACATCTGATAACCAATGCTCCCCCAAAGATACCCTAGTGATTCCCATGGAGAGAACCAACAGAAGCAATCCGCTCAAACCTATTAATTTAAGAATATAATTTCTTGTTTGAAACAATAGTATGCTTATGAAAATTGTGGCAATAAAAACTGTCCTGGTCATATGGCCAGAAGGATAGGAAAAATCCGTGTGAACATAAAAAGACGGTAATCCCGAAGGCAAGATAGTCCTATGGAGAAATACTGGAGGAGCCGGGTGAAATAAAACTAATTTACCAAAAACTTCCGCTGCTGTTGCCGGAATTATTATTAACCAGCCTATTACAGGTAACAACTTTAGTCTTAAAAGAGACAAAAAAGCCGTTACTGCACAAATTCCTACTGTAATTTCAGCACTGCCTAGTAAACTAAAATAAGAAAAATACTTATCAAATCTTCTGGGGATGTGATCCTGCAGCTTTACAGTTGTATCAAAATCTTTTTGTTGCCATTTTTCCTTTGCAACCTCGTACGAAAAAAGGGTAAATCCTAAAAGACAGATTGTGGAAAGGATTAATAGTTTAGTCTTCACTCGAAAATCCATTGTACAATGTTAGGAGTTTAGAATTCTACTGGTGGAATAATTTTCTACTATTTTCGTTACATACTTAAACTTTGCTCCTGCTCGCTTTGCCGAACGTTTTT
Source organism: uncultured Gammaproteobacteria bacterium (assembly GCA_964432475.1). GTDB lineage: Bacteria > Patescibacteriota > Microgenomatia > Daviesbacterales > UBA10151 > CAYSNN01. The sequence goes on along the minus strand of CAYSNN010000044.1, from coordinate 5,731 downwards.
TGTAGTGGCTATGAGCATCACCTACAGTTGCAGCGATAATATCCGGTGAAATTTTTTGGACAAACTCATCATACTGCTCTTCTGTCTGTATAAAGGGAAGCAAGATAACTTTATCAACAGCCCTTAAGGCTCTCAGCAGTATAGCCCTTTCTTTTTGGTTATAAACAGGACGATGATCGCCTTTCATTTTTTTGATCTTTTCATCAGACTCCAAAAGCACAACTAAAAAATCTCCTGCTTTTTTGGCCTTTTCCAAAAAGATTATATGTCCCGGGTGCAAAACATCAAAACATCCGCCTACTAAGACTATCTTTTTATCCTTACTTATACCTAACCTAAATTTCATCCTGGAAAGATTATATCAATTTCTGAAGTTGAGAGATTCCAGGCAGGAGCTATCTATTGATATACAAAAAGATAGCTCCTTACCTGATTAAAAATAAAAGTACCTAATCTACAACTAAGTTACCGACCATACCCATCTGGCGGTGATTACCAACACTGCAATAATATTCAAACGTGCCTTTTTGATTTGCCACAAACTCTATAGTGTCTGTTTCACCGACATTAATCTGCTTAGTACGGGCATTAAACTCATCTACTGTCCAATCATGAAAACCTTCGGTGTTTTTAAAATTTATCCTGACAGTATCCCCTTGATTCACCTTAATCTCCTTCATGGAAAACTCAAAGGGTTTACCTTCTATTTCAAAAGTCTTAATACTTGGCGCCGGGGAAACGTTAGCCGTATCTGTTACCTGCTCTGTCTGCTGGATACTAGAATTGGTAGCTGGCTGAGTGTTCAAAAGATAAACACCACCCAAGATGACTAATAAAACTACTATAATTGCAATCCAGGTTGTTCTATTCATATTCATATTCTCACCCCCTTTGGCTAAAGCAGTTACTTTTAGTTAATCTATTATGACATTAACAAGAAGAGAAAAATAGTTAAAAAAACGTAAGGAGGTGGTAAGAAATTTTTGTTCAGGCTAATTTCTTACCCATTTTTTTCTAATAAATTATCCTTTTCATAACTTTTAGGTGTATGGTGCAGTTTGTGTTAAACAAAGCTACTTTAATGTTAGTGATTGGAGTTTTTGTAGGAGTATTTGGGGTGCAATCACCCAGAGTAGCCTTGGCAGGCGTTTCCGGCACGCAACCCACTACTCAGACCCCTGTTGTTGCTGTTACTCAGATAGTAAACATTCAAAACTTCCAATTTTCTCCCCAACAAGTAATAATTACGCCGGGAACCAAAGTCACTTGGGTAAACCAAGATTCCAGTCCCCATACTACAACTTCGGATAATGTGGGCGCTCAAGAAACCTGGGATTCGGGAACGCTTCAACAAGGACAGTCATTTTCTAAAACTTTTACCAGACCGGGAACTTATACTTATCACTGTAATACTCATCCATCAATGCCTCACGGCACTGTGCAAGTACTGGAACCAGGCCAATCAGTTACTACCCCTGTTACCCAATTGCCGAGTACCGGAGCGCCTGTTGGCGCGCTGGCCGCCTTAGGAGGGATCATACCGATAGGGTTCAGGCTTTTAAAATTTGATAGAAAAGGCGATATAAAACCGTTTGCCGATAACCTATGGCAGGAACGCCAGTTTAAAAAAAGTCTATCTTACTAAGTAGTACAATATATAAGACAATGAAGCAAATTATTGTTGTGCTTTTAGTAATTATTACTGTTATCGCACTTATTGTCGTTGCCTTCACTATCAATCAGGTAAACGAAGAAGACCAGAGGCTCAAAAGTGATTTGGAATACCGATCTATCTTGCTTGTTGAAAGCTTAAAAGAAACCATTGAACCAAACTTTATTGATAGATCAGAAAAAGGGTTACAAAATATCGTTCAAAAGTATACTGATGAAGAAAGGTCTGCCGGTCTTGGGATCTATGATAACAAAGGAAGAGTGATAGCCATCTCATCTATCACCCGCGAGGCCAGTGCTGCTGCTCAAAAAGTGGTGGCTTTTGCTATGGATGCAGATAAAGCAAACGGGGATTTTGCCAAATTTGGGGACAAAAGGATATATCTGCTTGCTGTTCCACTGCACGAAAACAAAAGTGTGGTTGGTGCTTTAATGATCGCACAAAATGCCAGCTACATAGACGGCAGGTTAAACGAGATATGGAAAAATAACCTTATCAGGCTTGTTATTCAAGCGTCTTTGTTATCTCTGGCTACCCTGCTTTTGATCCGTTGGATTATCTATGCACCCATCAAAAGTCTTGTTGAATCATTAAGATCAGCAAGATCCGGAATTATCAGACAAAACCCCAAAACCTTAACTGACTCATTCCTTTTCCGACCTTTAATCCATGAAGTTTCCAGTATCAGAAGAAGCCTGCTTGAGGCAAGGACCACAGCCAGTGAAGAAGCAAGGCTAAGGCTTGAACAGCTTGATTCCCCCTGGACAGCACAAAGGTTAAAAGAGTTTATAAAAGATATTCTAAAGGGTAGGACTATCTTTATGGTTTCAAACAGAGAGCCATATATTCATACTAAAAAGAGCGGACAGATAAGCTACTATTTTCCGGCAAGCGGCATGGCCACAGCTTTGGAGCCGGTCATGCAATCCTGCGGAGGAGTTTGGATAGCACATGGAAGCGGTGATGCTGATAAAGCAGTCGTTGATACAAACGATAAAATAAAGGTTCCGCCGGATGAACCAAAATATACCCTCAAACGCGTTTGGTTAACAGAGGAAGAAGAACAAGGTTACTACGATGGCTTTTCCAATGAAGGACTATGGCCTCTTTGTCATATCGCTCACAACCGGCCTATATTTAGAAGGGAGGACTGGGAGGAATATAAAAAAGTCAATCAAAAATTTGCCGACACTATTATTTCAGAAATAAGACATCAGGAAAGACCAATTGTTTTAATCCAGGATTTTCACCTGTCTTTAGTGCCGGAGATGATAAAAAAACAAAACAAAAACGCAGTAATTGGACTTTTTTGGCATATTCCCTGGCCAAATCCAGAATCATTTAGTATCTGCCCCTGGAAGAAGGAGATACTGGATGGTATGTTAGGGGCTGATTTGATAGGATTTCATACCCAGCTGCATTGTAATAATTTTATTGAGACTGTCGGGAGAGAGCTTGAGTCCTTAATTGATTACGAGCAATTTACAATAACAAGAAGTAATCACGCTTCTTTGATAAAACCCTTCCCTATTAGTATTGCCTTTCCATATAGTTACGATTTGAAAAATACAGACTACAAAGTCGAAGGAGAGAAACTATTAAAAGAGCTGGAAATTAACACAAAATATATAGGGCTTGGGATAGACAGGCTTGACTATACTAAAGGGATTTTAGAACGTCTGAAAGCAGTCGAGATATTTCTTAATAAATATCCTGCTTACCAGGGAAACCTTACTTTAATCCAAGTTGCAGCCCCGAGCAGAACCAAGGTCAGAAAATACCGGGAATTTGCTGAAGAGGTAGAACAAGAAGTTAAACGGATCAACTCGCTTTTCAAGATTAAAAACTGGAAACCTATTGTACTTTTGGAAAGACATCATAGCCACGAAGAAATTCAAACTCTTTATAAGCTGGCAGATACTATCATGGTAACCTCATTACATGACGGAATGAATTTAGTAGCTAAAGAATATGTGGCTGCCAGAGATGATGAAAGAGGAGTATTGATCTTAAGCCAATATACCGGCGCATCAAGAGAGCTTAAAAACGCCATAGTAATAAACCCGTATAATGGAGAGCAAACTTCAGAGGCAATAAAAACAGCTTTGGAAATGAAGATACCGGAACAGATAAAAAGAATGCGGGCTATGAGAGAAGTCGTCAAAAACTATAATGTATACCGCTGGTCTGCAGAACTTTTAAAAACTATTGTAAATTTAGGATGAAAGATTTTAAAAAGGCTTGCCAAAAAGTTTTGCTAAGTAACAGACGAACTGTTAAAGGCCACCAATATACCCTCCCCTCTCCTGATACTTATCCCTATCAGTGGCTGTGGGATTCTTGTTTTCATGCCATAATACTCACCCATTTTAGTTTAGCGGATGCCAAAAAAGAGATCTTGTCTCTTTTGTCAGAACAGTTTGAAAACGGTTTGATCCCTCATATGATCTACTGGGATAAAACAAGCTCTAATAACTTTCCTGCAATTGAGTGGGGCAAAGAAGACACATCATCTATCACCCAGCCGCCGATGATTGCTTATGCAGTTTGGGAAATTTTTAAAAAAGACCAGGATAAAAATTTTTTAGAAAAAGTTTATCCTAATCTTTATCACTTCTACAGATACTTACTGACCGAGCGTGACCCGCACGAAAATCATTTAATTGGAATCATGAATCCGGATGAGTCAGGTGAGGACAACTCCCCGAGGTTTGATATTCCTCTAAGTCTGCCTTCGCAACATAATATAAAAGAAAATTCTAAAAAAAGACTTGAGCTTGTTGCGCAAAATATTGAATGTAACTTTGATGCGCCTTTTTGTATGAGGAATTTCTTCTGGGTAAAAGATGTTCCCTACAATGCCATCATGATAGAAAACTTAAAGCTCTTATCCAAAATTGCCCAAGCATTAGGACATAGTAAAGATGCTGATTTCTTTTTCAATGAGCAGGAAAAAATCGGTCAAGCAATGAAAGAACGGATGCTTGAAAGAAATCTCTACTGGTCCACATGTGGCAAGGATTACCGGCGGATAAAAGTCAAAACCTGGGCTATATTTGCTCCCCTGTTTGCCGGGATATTGACTCAAAAACAAGCCAATAAACTGGTAGAGAAACACCTCTTAAACACTGCAGAATTTAAAACAAGTTTTCTACTCCCAACAGTTTCTATAGATGAACCGTCTTTTAACCCAACTGGCTTTTGGAGAGGACCGGTCTGGATTGCAACAAACTGGTTTGTTTACAAGGGGCTTATGAAATACGGATTCGTTGATGCAGCTGAAGAGATTAAAAAATCCTCTCTGTCGCTTGTAGCAAAATCCGGATTTAGGGAGTATTTTAATCCTTTTACAGGAGAGGGGTTGGGGGCAAAAAATTTTACCTGGGGATGCTTGATACTGGATATGGTAACAACCAATTAGAGCACGCTTTTTTTTATTCTTGATTTTTCATCTAAAATATGGAACAGTTTAATTAATGCCCAATCTGAAAAAAGTAAAGATTATCAAGCAAACAGGTTTTTCCCATGTCTTAGTTTTAGTCAGTGCAGTATCCCTGGCATTACTAGTTACTTTAGTAAGTTTTACTTCTACAAAAAGCGTAAAACAAACCTCTGACTCTGTAACCCCCCAGAATGTGTTAGCTGTCTGTTCTTCCGGCGGATTAACAACTTCCACTAACAAAGTTTTCCAGATGATGTATCCGAATGAAACATTTCTTCAACTTACCAATACAGATTTGCTAAAAGATGTCAGTCAGCTTAAGGATTTAACTTGTCTTCAGTACCTGGATGCAACTGATAGGACTATTAAGGGAGATATCGCCGACTTAAAGAATTTAACAAACCTTGAAGTGTTTAGTCTGTATTCGAATCCTGATGTTTCAGGTGATATCTGTTCATTGGCGGGAGCAACAGGACTTAGAGTCTTAAAGTTCGCTTTTGATCCCAAAATAACCGGCGATATTTCCTGCTTAAAGAATTTGACGAAACTGGAAACTTTTGCCATGACCCACACCCAAATTTCCGGAGATATATCTATTTTTGCCAACATGCCGAATT
>CAYSNN010000043.1:0-8363 GCA_964432475.1 uncultured Gammaproteobacteria bacterium | reverse complement strand
AATTTTGAAGGAAACATTAACTCGCTTATAGGTGTAAGCAGAAATTTTACTCCTGATTTAGTTATCAGATTACTCCAGAGAAGTTATTTTTCCGAAGTAGGATATTATGGAAAAATTTATGTTTCTATTCCATTTCAGTTAATCAGCTTACTTCTGCCGTTTTTTGTTATATGGGGCCTTATTAAAGTAATAAAATCAGATCAATTAAAGAAATTCAGTCTTTTTATTATTTTATTTGCTTTAGGGTTGTTTATTTCGCTGGGTGCAAACTTTCCATTGGGTTGGCTGTTTATTTTCCTTTTTAAAAAAATAATTTTTTTTCAGCCATTTCGTAACCCTTTTGAAAAATTTGGGATAGTTTATACCCTGGGTTATTCTTTTCTGTTTGCAGTCGGCATAGTTTATTTTTTTCAGAATAGGTTTAAGAAATGGGGCCCTATAACAGTATTACTGCTAACTTGCGTAATTTTCGTTTGGCCTATATGGACTGGCAGAATTTTTGCAGGTCCAGATAGAAAGATTGGTACACCGATACCTTCATACTACCAGGATTTAAGTGAATTTTTAGATCAAAATTCGAAAGGCTACAGGGTCTTTATGACGCCTGTGTGGAACGCAGAGATTCCTATATACTTATGGAAGGATACAATATATTCGGGTGCTGATCCAACGCTATTTCTTCTTAATCAGCCTGCAATAGCAACAAATCTTCAAGGTTTTTCTACTTATGATTTTGTCTCGAATATCAGAAGATATATGGAGAGAATTAATCTTGCTCCAACTCTGTCACTGTTGAGGGTAAAGTACCTGGTGGACAGAGAAGATGCGATGCTGATACCTGATGGTGAAAGGCTTCACTATAAATTTTTAACCACAGCGATCCAGCCTCCGAATGATTCCTCTGTAGTGAGACGGTCGGTTTGTCAAAATATGAATATTTCCCCTCAGGATATAAGTACAACCAGATTAACTTGTCAGATACCTGAAAATGAACAAGACTGGCAAGGAGTCAGGTATCTTCATTTAGAGATTAAAACAAATATAGCATCAAGTTTAGAGGTTTATATTAGAGATAAAAAAGGGGTGAACAATGCATGGGAAGGTAAAGTAGCTTCCGAGTATCAAACAGATGAAAATAATTGGACCAGTATAATCATTCCTATAAATGCTCCTACTGCGTTTAGTTATAATGATCCAATAGATCTAGCTCACATTTCTTTTTTAGATATCCTAGCATACCCTAGAAATTCTCAGAATACCGATGCTATAAAAATTGATTTAAAAGAGGTAAAACTGGACTTAGGAAAAGAAGTAGAAATTAATGAATTTAGATTAATCAAAACATTTGGTAAATTGAAATTGTATGAACCAAATAATTTCAAATCTCCGCCAGAATTTGGTATTCTATCGCAGGTTAATTATGTAAATAATTTTGCAACACTGTTTCAATTGGTAAATCAAAAAAGAGATTCAATTGATAAGACAGGATTTGTGCTAATTTCACAAAATTCAAACAAGGATCTATCTGCCTTATCTAAAGCCGCAGATACAAAAATTGTTAACACATCTAAAATATCTGAAACCAGATATTGGATTGAAACGGACAAGAATTACGAGAATGGTTTTTTACTCCTTAGTAAAACATTTAATCCTCAATGGAAAGTGATTCCAAATATTGGTAAAGACGAGTTGGATGGAGGTTTTGGAAATGATCTGAGACTACTCAGAAAATCATTCTTGCCTGAAAGTAATCACTTTACTGTGAATGGTTATGCTAACTTGTGGAAGATAGGTCAAAATAAAGAATATGCAATTGTCTTTATGCCACAAATAATGGAAAATATAGGTTCGAAAGTTTCGCTATCTAGTGCAGTGATTATGATTGTAATTACTAGCATTTGGGGGATAATTAAACTCCTTCAGAAATATGGAAATTAAAAGAATATACATCTTTGCTATGGCTGCTCATGGTGGGGGGTTATCGGGAAGCGACCGTATCTTTATAGAATTTGCCAGACGATGGAGTAGACATATAACAGTTAATATTTGGGTTTGGCAAGAAGGATATAGAATGTGCCTACGACACAAATTACAAATGCCAAATATCAAATATCAAATATTAAATATGGAGCCTTGGAAAAGATTTGGTTTTGTAATTAATTATTTTGCGCGGATAATTGCCGGAATAAAATTAGGTTTAACTGTTAAAATAGAAAATGCTGAAAGTACAGTTATTTATTCAGCATCAGAATTTTGGATGGATTCAATTCCGGGCTGGATTTTGAAATTACGATTTCCTAAAATAAAATGGGTAGCAGCTTGGTATCAGACAGCGCCTAATCCTTTAACTGGATTTACGGAGGGTGGAAGAAAAAATAGATATAGATTAAGCAGTTTTTTTTATTGGCTAATCCAGGCTCCTATAAAACCATTGATAAATAAGTTTGCAGATTTTATATTGGTTAATAATGATGAAGAAAAAAAGCGATTCTCAAAAGCATTAGTGGTTTTAGGAGCTGTAGACCTACAGAGAATAAAGATTTGTCGATCAAAATTTAAAAACTTACCAAAAATTTATGATAGTGTTTTTCAAGGTCGTTTCCATCCGCAGAAAGGTGTTTTGGAGCTTATTGATATTTGGAAATTAGTGGTAAACAAAATCAAGAATGCCAAATTAATCATGATTGGTGATGGGCCTCTGATGAAAAATGTACAATTAAAAATTAAATCCTTAGGATTGACCCAGAATATAATTTTAACAGGGTACTTATTTGATGGGCCTGAAAAATACAAAATATTTGCTCAAAGTAAATCAGTACTCCACCCTTCTTTTTATGATTCAGGAGGCATGGCGGCTGCTGAAGCTATGGCTTTTGGATTACCTTGTATTGGATTTGACTTAGATTCCTACAAATCGTATTATCCTAAGGGAATAATTAAAGTTAGCATTGGTAATTTAGAAGAATTTGCCAATGTAGTTATAAGTTTGTTAAATGACCAACTAATGAGGAATAAAATAGGCGCAGAAGGATTGGATATGATAAAAAAAAATTGGTCTTGGGATAAACGGGCAAAAGAAATTTTCAATGAGATTCATCGATAGATTAAAAATTACCATACCATTTTCATATATGTGGTTACTAAGGCGGAGCTTAGGTAACCCAAAGACTATATTAGATCTAGGATGCGGTGATGGTAATTTAATGGAGCTTTTAGCAAATGGAAAGAAATGGAAGGTGACAGGTGTAGATATATTTGCAAAAAATGTTAAAACTGCATCACAAAGGAATCTTTTTGCAGAAGTCTTTAAAGCGGATATAATAAAATTTGTCAGGCAGCAAGTTATAAAAAAGAAGAAATATGATGTAATTTTCTGTTCACAAGTGATTGAACATGTAGATCGTAAAAAGGGGGAAGAGTTACTATCTTTAATAGAATTAATAGTCAGACAGAGAATTATAATAGGTACACCACGGGAGTTTATGGAGCAGCCTGCTGCTTATCTTGGTAACAACGCTCACCAGGTTCATAAATCAGGATGGTCGGAAGAGGATTTTAGGAAAAAGGGCTATAAAGTATTTGGGATTGGCCTTTCTTCACTTTGGTCGGAAGAAGGTTTAATCCGTGTTAATAACAACAAAGTACTGATAGCATTTTATTTCGTAGTGTCCTTCTTGTTTTCACCAGTTGTCTACTTTATTCCCAGGATTGCAGCTGGAATTTTGTGTATTAAGGATATAAAAAGATGAAATGGCCTAAAGTATCCATCATTATTTCTAATTACAATGGTTTGCAGCTTAATTTGGTGATTGATTCATTAAGCTCAGTCCTAAATTGTGACTATCCAAATTATGAAGTTTTGCTAATAGATAATGCCTCAACGGATAATTCTGTTGTAGTGATAAAACGTAAGTTTGGTAAGAATAAGAGATTAAAAGTTATCAGAAATTCAGTAAATATGTATAGCCAGGGCCTTAATTTAGGTATAGAAAACTCCGATGGAGAATATATAGTCTTTTTTAATAACGATATTGAATTTAAGCACGGGTATTTACAAAAGATTGTCAATCTTTTTCAAAGAGAGCCAAAAGCGGCCCTGATACAAGGAAAATTATTATATTTTTATGATCATGAAATAATAGACAGCGCAGGAGAAACAATGGATATATATGGTAATCCTGTAACAATTGGGGCAGGAGAGAGGGATTTGGGTCAATATGACCAACAAACACAGGTTCTTTCTGCCAGCGGATCTGCCTCTGCTATACGCCGAAGCATTGTAAATATTACGGGAGACTTTGATCCGGATTTCGGTATTGGCTACGAGGACATGGATTTGGCATTAAGACTAAGGCTAAAAGGTTATAAAGTTTTATATTTGCCAGATGCAGTAATTTATCATAAAAGGGGAAAAACAGATTTATCAAGTATTGTCAGAGTTAAAGTGAGATGGCATTTCAATAAAAATAGATTTGCCACTATGATCAAAAATTACCCGGTTTTACTTTTGATTAAAACTTTGCCTATAACTATCCTGCTTTATATTGCGACCGGCTTATGGGAAATTCTTATAAAGAGGAAATTCAGTTTAGGGTTGACAAGATTCACAGCTATAATTTGGATATTAAGAAATATTCCCGGTTTACTTAAGAAAAGATTTATTATAAGAGGGGATATAAATAAAAAAGGAGAGCAAAAAATGTTAGGCCTGCTATCAAATATGTCTTTGTCTAAAAATTTCATATCCTTTGCGAAGGCGAAATGAAAAGAACTATACAAGCCGCTTTTCTGTACCTGTTTGTAGTTTTAATTATAATATTCTCATGGTTTCACTATGGTTTGATGTATGGCGGGGGGGATGTAGGTTTACCAACATATAATCCACAAAGAATGCTTCAGGTAGTATCTAAGCTGTGGTGGACTGAAACAGCGCCGGGTTTTCCCAGAGCTCAAAATGTGGCTGCTCTGCCTGCCTATGTTTTTTTTGCATTCCTTCAACAAACGGGCCTTCCTGATTTTATGATCCAGGCAGTAGTTTTAGGCACTTTGCTGTTTCTAATGGGTTTTGGAATGTATTTATTGGCAAATCAATTTACTAAGGATCAGAAAACAGTAGCATTCCTCGCAGGATTCTTCTATATGGTCAATCCCTATATGATGGTTCTGGTTTGGCATAGATTTACCTATACTACCATTTTCTTTGCAGCCTCTTTGCCGTTACTTTTACTCCTTTGGAGAGAATGGATAAGAGAGAGAAAGTACGGCAGTTTATTCGCATTTTATGCAGTCAATTTAATCTTTTCCTATATGTTTACTACATTGGCTTTTGTTATTACCTTATGGTCTCTTTTAGGTATATATTCTCTCTTTGAAATATTTATTCCCTGGACTGGAAAGGGAAAAGCTATTAAAATTACGGCAGCATTTAGCTTAGGATTCTTCCTCTGGATTTTAACTAATACATGGTGGATTCTTCCAGTATTTTTTATCTTGCCTTCTTTGGCTTCTGCGCAGCATTCAGTAGGTGATACTATTTATACCTTATTCGCAATTGGTAAACAAAGTATTATTCCATATGCACTTCCCGGGTTAAATTCCTTCTATCTATTCCAAAGGCAGGAGTTAGGGGAAGTTTTTAAACATCCGCTTTTTTTGTTTATTCCCTGGTTAGGGGTTTTCTTCACCATAATTGGTATTTATTATACAGTTAAAAAAAGAGAATTATTTTTTTGGAGCGCATTTTTTATTTCAGCAGTCTTTTTAGCAAAAGGAGTTGCCCCACCCTTTGGTTATTTTTATTCTTATGCGTTTGAAAAATTCTTTTTTTTAGGGATCTTAAGAAATCCTTTTGAAAAATTTGGGATATTAATTCCCTTTGCAGGCAGTATACTTTTTTCAGTTGGTTTTTTAAATTTGGCTACTTATTTTTGGAAAAGAAACTTTTTAGTAGGTAAAGCAATTATTATATTAAGTTTTGGATTATTTTTTGGAATTTATCATTGGCCTTTTTGGACAGGGACATTGTTTGGGATTTTGGAGAAAAGGAATTTTGTAGAAATCCCTCAGTATTATCAGCAAGCAAACCTTTGGATTAAGGATCAAAAAAAGGACGGGAATATCCTCCATTTACCTTTAGCATCCGGAGATTCGTCAGTTTATAGATGGCAATATGGTTATCAGGGGCTTGACCCAAATATAGCTATTTTTGCATCCAACCCTTCAATATTCACGAGATTTGGACTACCTTCTTTAGAAGATGCACTTAATGGGTTTGATCTTATGACGAGATTTGATCTATCACAACGAACAGAAAATTTGAAAGAATTATTCAGAGCTTTTAATGTGCGTTTTATTGTATTGCACAATGATATGAATTGGCAAAAATCCAATGTCCAGTCGATAAAAAAAATAAAAGAAATCCTAGATAAACTGCCATTTCTGAAAAAACAGAATGAAGCAGGACAGCTCAGTATATATGAGGTAGATGAAAGAACCTTCCTAAGTAAAATCTATCTTTCTCAAAATTTCAATCAGGTAATATCGGACCAAAATTATAAGTATAATTCCTGGTCCTTGTTTTTAAAAAATGATCCAGCAATACCATTACTATCCGATACATCTAAAAATGAAGAAATACAAAATCTACCCGGGCTTAATCAGACTATTGTAACTCCTTCAATGGTTATAGATACGTCTTACGGAAGATTACCATCTGGAGAAGATTCATTGCAAGAACTACCGCAACCAAGATTTTTACCAAACTCACCATTATACCCGTTAGTAATTCTTAAAGATGCTATCCGAGCCATGGGTTATCAAAAAATAAGGGAAAATATTTATCTCGAATTGGCAGGAAAAAGATTGGTAGAGATAGACAAAATACAAACAAAATACCCAAATAAACCAATATCTTCTATAGTTCAAAGGTACCAATGGTATTTAGATGAAGCAGTCAATAAAATACTTAAAGAGGGACTAACAGTTCCCAGGCCTCCTACGGATTTAAAAAAAACATTTCTTCGTCATCGGGTAGTTTTGAGACGAATCCATGAAAAGGCAACTGACCAAGATAAAGGAGTGGTTAGTCAAGCGATAGAAGATCTTAGAAAAGGAATGATCAATATGAATATGCAACCCATATATCAATTAAGAAACGACAAAGATCTAAGTGAAAACGATAGGTGGATTTATAGATTTTCAGTACCAACAGACGGAGAGTATGAGATATTAATGGCAAATCCAAAGATAGCTAATCTTTATCAAAATAATTTAAGCCAATTAGATTTTCAGATAGATGATAATGTAGGAACGAAAATTTCACAGATAAAGGATGATTTTATATCTTTTGGGACAATACTCTTAAAAATGGGCCAACATGAAATTAGTTTCAAAGAGCAAAATTCTGTGGATTTATTCAGAGGAGGAAGAAAAGATCTGGAGATTACATCTGAAAAGCACAAGCCAGCTACATATACTGTAAACGTAGAACCTTATTATAAAGACAGCACCTATTTGTTGTCTTTTGACTATTGGGTTGAGAAAGGTACAGAACCAATTGTTACAGCATTACAAAATAGTGATCCTCAGGAATATTGGCAAGCTGATGATTTAAGCGGGCAAAAAATTTACCAACATGAAGAATTATTAGAGGTAGATCCCTATAACAAGTATTGGAAAAGTTACAAACTCTATATATCTCCGAGGACCAATTCTGACAATTTTTCATTACAGATAGCGTCAATGCCATGGGATGATTGCAGAATTATCCCGAAATGGATATGCGGTAAGCAAGAAATTAAATATCATCGTCAGAGACCATCAACAATAATTATACGAAATATTAAACTATCTAGAATATTAGATAATCCATTATTTTTAAGAAGTAAAGCTGTGAGCCGGATATCTGAAAAGCCCGTGGATTTGACTTATACTAAAAAAACACCATTAGTTTATGAGGGGAATCTTGTTTTAGATAAACCAAGCTATTTAATTTTCAGCGAAACATTTAATACTAATTGGGAGTTAACTTTGTTTGAAGATAATAAGCAATACGAGGTTTCAAAACATTTTTTTGCTAATATGTATGGTAATGGATGGTTTATAGATAATATTGGGAGCTATAGGTTTAGAATTAGATTTTCAGGAGAGAAGTATTTAATTTTAGGCGTATACATCAGCATTTTTAGTATAGTAATTTTTACAGGAGTTTATGTGGCAGCTAAATATTTAAAATGGAGCAATGAAAAAAGCGATTAAGAGAATAACCGGATATTTATTTGTCTTTGTATTTGTTTTTGGATTTTTCCTGATGTTAAACTCCGGTTTTATATTTGATTCTCCGGATTCTTTATTTCAAACTTTAT
>CAYSNN010000042.1:0-8528 GCA_964432475.1 uncultured Gammaproteobacteria bacterium | reverse complement strand
TTAAAAAGTTTTCTAGCCTCATTATCCCGGTTTTTGGCATTAATTACCCGTTCACCTACTATAATATCCTGCTTCATCTGAGAGGTAAGAGGAAGTTTTCCTATTTCACTGAATGCAAACCAGGAGAGGTTATCTTTTGCAAAACCATTAAAGATTTTAGCAGTGCGTACCTCAGCGTAAAATACATAATTAGTTTTATTTCTTGTTTCATGAAAGTAGTCATAAACGGGGTGAATATCTTTTGTCCTCATTTCTATATTTAATAGCTTGCTTATAACCCTTTGAAAAGCTTCTTCAGTCTCTTCCCCTTCTTTACTATCGCCTCCAAAGGTTGACCAAAAAGAAGGCATATCTTTACTCTGGCCGGATTGAATTAAAAGGATCTGTCGGGTTCTTAAATTATAAATGAATCCGCTTACATAAAAGGAGGTTTGCACTGTGGCAGTATAACATATTTTAAGCTAACTTACGAAAGTCAGCGCAGAACCTGTTTTTCCGGCTCTGCCTGTCCTGCCAATCCTGTGAATATAATCATCATATGTTTGTGGCAGATCATAGTTTATAACATGGGTAACATTTTCTATATCCAATCCTCTTGAGGCTACATCCGTAGCCAAAAGTATTCTAATCTCATCTCTTTTAAAGCTTTGCAGGATCCTTTGACGCTGACCTTGTGATTTATTCCCATGAATTGCCCCCACTTTAAAACCCCTAAATTCCAGCTCTTTATTTAGTTTTTCAACTCCATGCTTTGTTCTGCCGAATATCAAAACCTTACTAAAACCATCTTTGATTAATAAATCATGAAGCCTCCCCAACTTTTCTGCAGGATTACTCACTTTTACTATATCCTGGTCTACATTTTCAGAAGTATCCTGAAGCTTTACAGACACAGTCACAGGATTTGTTACAAAAACTCCCAAAACACTTTGTACTTTTGGAGAGATTGTTGCTGAGAAAAAGAGTGATTGGCGCACTTTCGGCATTTGTGAGATGAAATATTTAACATCCTGGATAAAACCTATGTCTACCATTAAATCCACCTCATCCAAAACAATATTTTCATAATCTTCTAAATATATCGCTCTTCTTTCAGTTAAGTCCTTTAGTCTGCCCGGTGTGGCGATTACTATTTGAGGATGTCTTCTTAGATCGTATGTTTGTCTATGCATATTTGCTCCGCCTATCAGCAAAGCAGAGTAAATATGCATCCCATATGCAAACTGCCTAAACTCTTCATTGATTTGAACAGCCAGCTCCCTGGTTGGAGCAATAATTAAAGCTTTTTGATTTTTGTCTTTAAATAGCTTATTTATCAGCGGAATCAAAAAAGCAGCTGTTTTACCTGTGCCTGTTGAGGCCAGACCAATCACATCACGGCCTTCTAATATGGGTTTTATTGCCTGGGATTGTATTGGGGTGGGATTTATGTATCCATGACTTTTAATATTAATCTTTAAATTTTGGACAATATCAAAATCATCAAAAGAAGTATTTACAGTAGTTACCTGATTTGTAACAACCGGTGCAGCCTTTTTAATAAACATATTAATGTTTGCACCTTCCAGCTGGCTTTTCCTTTGGTTGCTGCGCTGGAACCTACTCCTGTGAGAGGATCCTGAAAATCCATTGCCTGAATAACTGCCACGAATTGATGTTCTTCTTCTGTATCTATTACTGTTGTACATATATTGAATTCTTCTTCATCGAAACCTAAAAGGAGGATGAAGAAGAACTATTAAATTATTGAAAAGAAATCCTTCGACTATGCTCAGGAGAGCTACTTGAAGAGTTAGTCCTAAGAGGAAAAATTAATCTGTAGCTTAAAATTCTAAATCAACAGCTATAAGTCTACCATCTTCTTTACCTAAATGCAAATGACAGTCTTGTAAGGCGTCCCCTTTTGAACCTAACTAAAGAGTTGGATATCCGGAAATCAGCGGTACCGAAGCCGGTACTTTGCTGTTTGTTTTCATAGCTTTTTGCACTTTTTTTACTACTTCCTTCTTTACATTTAGAGTTTGTGGTTTCACTAAGTCAAAGTACTCATAACACATACTTTTCACCTCCTGGTTTTGTTTTTCAATACAGCTTTGACTTTAACCTAAAGGGTTAACAAAAAGGTCAAAAATAGGTAAGGATTTGGGAAGAAAGTTTTAACTAAATCTTTTTATTGCAAAATTTTGAAAAAGGGTACTGTACATCAAAGCATCTTCGGCTGTTTTTTCATTACTACCACCTACCAGGATCCTCTTACTATCTGTAACTAACTTTTTTAGGTATCCATCTATACCTTGACTTTCAAGTTCTGTTTCTCTTTTTAAAGCTTCTTCTTTAAACCTATTTACCATAGCAAAAGAACCTCTATGATACCCCAGTGCTACTCTTTTTAGATCCATTGCTAATGACTCTATTATGATCTTTTGATTATTCATATACTTTCCTAAAGAAAAACTTTGTTAACTCTTCATAAATCCTTCTAATTTCTGAATTCTGTATCTCATTACTGGTATTATTATCGTTTGGACGAATATTGATAAATGAGTTAAAATCGATCGTATCTGTCTCTAAATCAATTCCACCTCCCCAGATGTCAGACTGCTTAGATCCCTGCTTTAGCAATATTTCTTCTCCTTCATAATGCCTATCCATTCCCGCAGAGCAGACCTTTTTTTTAATATCTATCACTGTTTTAATATAAACATCAAATACTTCTTTAAGTTTTTCTATTTCTTCTTTGGTAAAAGGCACTGCTTTAGTTATAATCACATATGTATTTTATCATTTAAAGTTTCCCGGGGTTAATGCGGATTATTTTGTCATCTGCTGGATCGGGACTACCCCTGCCGTCACGGTTGCTGGTAGTGATATATAGCATATTATCAGGTCCTAATATTACCTCCCTGATTCTACCAAATTGATTTTTGAAGTGCTCTTTTAAATTGATCTGCGAGCCGTCAGTATCAACCTCATATAAAGCTTGTCCTCTTAAACCTCCAAAAAATAATTTGTTTCCTAAAATTACAGCACCTGCCGGAGCCCAAGTGTCTGAACCGGAATTTAGTTTTGGTATTTCCATACCCTCTTCTGTCTGATCTCCCTGAATTGTTGGCCAACCGTAATTTTTACCTGCTTCGATTAAATTAAACTCATCCTGGGCATTCGGGCCATGCTCTACTTCCCAAAGCCTGTCTATATGATCCCAAGCTATTCCTTGAGGGTTTCTGTGACCATAAGAATAAATTAGATTATCAAAAGGATTGTCCGGGGCAGGCTTACCCTGATCCGTAACCCTTAAAATTTTACCTGCCAAAGAATTTCTATCCTGCGCTAAAGAAGGTTCCTGTGCATCTCCTGTTGTTATATACAAATTATTATCCGGACCAAATTTTATCCTGCCCCCGTTATGATTAGGCGCTCCCGGGATTTGATCAACAATTACCTGCTCATCCGAAAGCCTGCCGTTTGCATAAGTCATTCTAACAACTTTATTTAAAGTGTTATTTCCGCTGCTGCTGTATGTGTAGTACAAATAAACATAATTATCAGATGAAAAGTTAGGATGCAAGGCAATCCCCAAAAGTCCCCCTTCTCCGATTTCTTGAACCTGTGGTAAAGTAGCTATCGGTTCAGGCTGTAAAACTCCATCACTACCAACTAACCTTACTCTACCAGCTCTTTCCGTAACCAGCATGCCATTATCCGGTAGAATTGCAATTGCCCAAGGAGTATCTAAATTACCGGCAATTATAGCTGTTTGTGGAACTTCATTTGTTGCATTCTGTGTAGACGAATTCTGTTGAGTGGAAACTTGTTGATTTCCTGGTGAACTAAAACTGGTAAATCTGAACCAAAATATTCCTACTAATAAAACAATAATTCCAAATATAAAAATATTTTTCATAATTTAATTAAATCCAATCTATCGATTATTAATTTAAAGAAAAATCTTTAACTTACATTCTAAGTAGTGTAATAATTTTGTCGTAAATTAATTCTAAATTATTACTATATTATTATCATCAATTTATCAGCTTGTAATCATTGGAATAATATCTTTGCTTTTCAGCTTTTCCTAAATAGTCAAGCTTTCTTACAAAGATCAAGGTATTCTTGAACACCTTTTAACCAACCGCCGGTAAAATAATCCTCAGGCTTAAAGTTATTTGGGTCTACCCAAAGGGTTTCTGTATGATGGCTAGGTAGCTGAATCCTTCCTGATTTATAGGATGCCCTATACCCTATTGCAAAAATCCTAGCTGTTGGGTTGCCTGCTACAGCCTCTGTTCTCTCATGACGCATAAATAATATTGGTTTTCCCAGCTTATATTTAATAGACTCACCAAGTTCCTCAGCCATCTTACGAGCAATAACCTTTTCTAAAGGTACACTAAATTCATCTTTTTTTATTCTTCCACCCGGCAGGTCCCATTGTCAAAAACCGTCTTTAAATATAAAAAACTTACCCCCCTTCTCCAAAAATATTTTTACAGCCACAAAATATAGATCTTTTTCACTGCTTTTCATATATTCAAAAGTATATCAGATAAATCTTTTGCATAAGAATTTGTTAAATGAAAAAATAAATTATTTTAACAGGCAAGAAAAAGTCTAGTGACTTTTAGAAATATAGAAGTAAGATATGGTCCACATGATAGCCAGCTTAAGAAAAGAAGTTTTAACCCTGCTGACTGCCCAAGCACAGAAGCATGAAATCATCCCAATAAGCAGAAGCGGTAGAACAGAAGCATTCGGAGAACTTAGAGTAGCTAGAGATGGATATGAAGATGCTAGGAAAAAAGCTCTCTTTTATGAACTGGCCATGTTTTACAGAGTAGCAATCTTTGGCAGTGCAAGGTTAAATGAAGGCAGTGAAGAGTTTAAGTTTGTAACAAATCTTACCAAAGCTTTAGTTGAGGCAAGAGACGTAGACATAGTAACAGGTGGAGGCCCGGGTATAATGGAGGCTGCAAACTATGGCACCCGCTTAGCAATACAGGAAGCCAATGGTCAAGGTGTTAATTTGCGCGGCAGGAATTTCTGGATGTCACACATGCTGCATATGCTGCCCACGGAGGTATCGGGACACTTTTTGAATTACTGCTTCTGGTTCAGTCCAGACAGGTCAACCACATAGAAAATGATTACCCTATTATAGCGCATCCTTTTTTGGAACCCGTAGTTGAAGCTTGGAATAAGCAACTCTATCGTAATAGAATTGATAATGGACAAACGCCTCTAATCAGTCCTGAAGATCTGACAATTATTAGATTTACGGATAAAATTCATGAGATAGTGGATACTATTTCAGCAAGCTATGATAGGTGGCAAAGGGATATTCATAGTCATATTCAAATAGTCAGGTGATTTTAAAGCGCTTATTCTTACATAATCTTTACTGTTGCTGGATATAATTGGAGTATGGAGACAGCAACACTTGCCGGAGGATGCTTTTGGTGTACTGAGGCCATATTTAAAAGGCTAAAAGGAGTTGTTTCTGTTACTTCCGGTTATGCCGGAGGTAGCTTAAATAATCCTATTTATGAAGATGTTTCTACAGGCAGAACAGGACATACAGAAGCTGTTCAAATTAAGTTTGATCCAAATATTATAACTTTTAATCAAATATTAGATATATTTTGGGCTGTGCATGATCCAACAACCTTAAATCGCCAAGGCCCGGATATAGGCACTCAATACAGATCAGTGATTTTCTACCATGATGATTTACAAAAAACAGCAGCTTTAAATTCTAAGGAAAAAATGGAAGAATCAGGGACATTGAATAACAAAATTGTTACAGAAATAGCCCCATTCACAGGCTTTTATAAAGCTGAGGACTATCATCAAAATTACTATGAAGTTTTTAAAAATACTAATCCATATTGCTCTATAGTTATAGAACCAAAGATACGAAAACTATTGGATGGGTTTAATAGTCAAGTGAAAGAGGAGTACAGGTGAAAAAGAAGCTTACACCTGAGCAAATAAATATCTGTTTTTTAAAGGGTACGGAGCCGCCTTTTTCAGGAAAATACACTAATAATCATGAACCTGGTCTGTATTCTTGCGTAGTTTGTGGTAACAACTTGTTTTCTTCTGAGGCAAAATTTGATTCAAGAACCGGCTGGCCTTCTTTTGATAGGCCTGTTGTAAATGAAAATATTGCTTATGAAGATGATTATTCTATGGGAATTCGTAGAATAGAAGTAATGTGCAAAAGCTGCGGTTCTCACTTAGGCCATGTGTTTGATGACGGGTCAACTAAAACAGGCAAGCGTTTCTGTATAAACTCCCTGGCATTGGACTTTGTCCCTCACCCCTAATTTGCATTTTAAGGCAAGTTTATTTAGAATTTATAAGTATACAATGGAATACTTATCAATCATACCGGCCACAGCACTAGGTTATTTAATCTGCAGAGCCACAACGCATCCAACTTCCAGAATCAGAAGAAGGCTTCCTAATGTAAAAACCAAAAGAGTACAGATTTTCCCGGTTACCCGCTTTTACATTTTTGGGAGAGTAATTCACCTTCACCACTGGTTCAGCTTTTCTATTCTTTTACTTATATCAGCGTTTCTGAGCGTAGGAGTCTTAGATTATTTATTTACCAAAGGATTACTTTTAGGTGGTATTATCCAAGGACTTTCTTTGCCAAGAGAGCATAGAAAAATTATCTACAGGGACTTTTCGCTTGAACGGTTAACAGCAATTTTTAACCCAAGGTAATTTAAAAGTGGAAATACAAGGAATTTTGATTATCCTCACAGGCAAAACAGCCTCCGGTAAAGATACTATTATGCAAAAAATTCTGCAACAGTTTCCGCAGATGGACAGAATTATATCCACCACTTCCAGACCTCCCAGGAAAGAAGAGAAAAACGGACAAGATTATAACTTTATTTCACGGGAAGATTTTAAGAAAAAAGTTGAAAACGGGGATTTTTTGGAATACGTAGAATATGGCGGAAATTTATACGGCACGGAAAAAACAGAGATTAAAAAAGTCTTTAAGCAGGATTTAATTTGGAGAATAGACCCATCCAGGGCCGGACAAATCAGGGAGTTTATTAAAAACGCTTTTGGTGCAAAGCTGGCAGATGCTTTACTGCAAAAAGTACTGGTCATTTATTTAACAGTTGATAATCAAACTATTTTAGAAAGACTGGAAAGACGGAAGATAAGCCGCGATGAAATACAAAGCAGGATGGAACAGGACAGTAAGTTTTGGGAAAGTTTCAAACAAAATTATGATTTTGTAGTAGAAAATATACCCGGAAGATTAGACGAAACTGTAGACAAAGTTATGCAAATTATTAATAATATAAGGCAATGAAACTGCCAAACCAACAGGGTATCACAACTATTTTTTTTGTTGTTTTAGCAACTGCCATAATTTCAATTGTAGCTTTTAAAGACAAATTGATTAATCAAACTAGCGTATCATCTGAAGCTTTGATTGCCAGTCCTTCAGCTACTATAAAACCCTCTCCTACTCCTACCCCTACCCCTACTCAAACTCCCGCGCCCTCTGTTGTACCAACAACTACTCCACCGCCTCCTCTTCAGCCGGTTTCCAATGAGCCTCCCGGCTCCGGATATTTGAGACAAGTTGTAAATACCGAGGGTCAAACTTTTACAGTAGATATAATAGCAGCTGATTTAAATTCAACCAAAGTGATAGTTGATACTGCCTCAGAATCTGATTGTGCGAACAATTGTCCTGCTTTGCCTCTAACAGACTATGTCTCAAGAAACGGGGCATTTGCAGGTATTAATGGTTCTTTCTTTTGTCCTCCTGAATACCCAAGCTGTGCCGGAAAGACCAATTCGTTTGATACACTGCTGATGAATAAAAACAAACATTATTTTAACTCTGACAACAACGTCTATTCAACTATTCCTGCAGCAATTTTTTCTGCAGGTTCTGCAAGGTTTGTTAGTAGGTCTTTAGAATGGGGACGGGATAGCGGAGTAGATGCGGTTATTGCCAATTATCCCCTGCTTGTGGCAGGCAGTAATGTAGTTTATTCGGAAAATCCAAATGAACCTAAGTTTGGAGCTAAAGGCCCGCGGACTTTTATTGCCGCCAAGGGGAATACGGTTTATATAGGGGTAGTCCGCAATGCCACTATGGGTGATTCTGCTAAAGTCATGAAAGCTCTTGGTATGGGTGAGGCCTTAAATTTAGACGAAGGCGGGTCGACAGCTCTCTGGTATGGAGGATACATCGCCGGACCCGGTCGAAATATCCCAAACGCAGTATTATTTGTTAGAAGATAAAATTACTTTCGGCTGCGTCTTTTTCTCCCTCCGGTTGTTCCTTTTCCTATTCCAATTCTGTGTTGGAAGGTTTGGAACCTGCCTCTACCCTCTTCTATCATATCTCTTGCTTTCCCAATTCCCTTTACGGTTTGTTCAGTGCCTTTTGAAATAGCTGTTCTAAAATTTTTACTACTTAAAGCTGCTCCTATTGCCACAGCACTTGCAGCAAGCGCCACCCCTGTTGCCCCCATAGCTACCTT
>CAYSNN010000041.1:0-8598 GCA_964432475.1 uncultured Gammaproteobacteria bacterium | reverse complement strand
GTACTGATATCCAAGGTAGATTGAGACACACCGTCTGCTGCCAGAACCGCAGACGAGGTAGCTTGTTCAACTTTGCTAATTCTGTCTACCAAGCTTACCAACTTACCGGTAATTACCTCATTGGCCAGTAAGCTTAATCCTTCAATCCTGTCAGCTTTAACAGCAGAGGCAACAACAGAACCTTTGAAGTAGGCATTGCCTTCCCTATCAAAGGTAATGGCAGTCTGAGCTGTCTCGTCCTTGATATTGAATTCTTGTCCTACACCCAAGGTTAAGGTTAGATCCTTACCATCCAGAGGTTTGACTGCACCCAGAATAACATTGTCTGCTATCAACTGAGGAGTAATGATTTCAATACCGGCTGCAATTCTATCTGTCAATAACTCAGATGCGCTACCGGGTTGCTGTTTATCGGATAACAATTTTGCCAGGATTTGTTGAGATAAATTAGGTTGTATACCCGTTAAACCAGCGGTCTGATCAACTATATCAGAAATCTTTGATCCGTTAAAGTAACCCAGCTTAACAAAGACTAAAACTGATCCTATGCCGTCACCATCGTATGCTTCCAAAGCTGAACCGACTACTACCCCTGCCTTGGTAGCTTTCATAGCCACACCCGGGACAGATGAAGAGGTCAGATAATCGCCTACTTTAACAGGACCATTTTCTGTTGAAACTTTAACCGGCACTTTACCTGTCAAAGCCACAGCAGGTCTTCTGGGATCCATATTCTTACCATAGCTGGAAGACTCTCCTCCCATGACAACATCCTGGCCATTCATACCCATGATTAAACCGGGGTTGGTGGAAACTATACCAATCAAACTCTGATCATAAGCGCCCTGGCTTTTCTTGACGCTTTTGTCGGTGCTTACATCAAATGATAGAACATCGCCAGGCTCAACATTTTCTGTAGCAGGATAAATTTCAGCTACATCCTGGTTACAGGTAATAGGATTTGCACCTGCAGCTGGAGTTGAAGCAGTACATGCTCCATTAAATCCGCCTGTTGTATAAACTTTACCCGCAACATTTACATTAGATGTAAAAGCACCGAGCGAGGTGACTGTCAATGATGAGCCTATTCCAACATTACCTGTTAGATCTGAATAGCCTGTCACTTTAAGACCAGCTCCAGCATCAATGTTGCTAGTAACAGTCAATGATGCTCCTACTCCGACATTACCGGTAGTGTTTAAGGTGGTGGAATTAATACCTG
The DNA here is from genome assembly GCA_964432475.1 of uncultured Gammaproteobacteria bacterium. Taxonomy (GTDB): domain Bacteria; phylum Patescibacteriota; class Microgenomatia; order Daviesbacterales; family UBA10151; genus CAYSNN01. The sequence goes on along the minus strand of CAYSNN010000041.1, from coordinate 7,376 downwards.
TAGCATTAACAGCTGCTAGACCAGAAAGCCCTGTTACTTGAATACCTGCTGAGAAAACACCACCTGAGGTAACTGTTAATGATGAGCCTACTCCGACATTACCGGTGGTGGTTAAGGTGGTGGAATTGATGTCTGTGGCATTTAAACCTACCAGGGATGTCAACCCTGCTACTTTCAAAGATGAAGAGAAATCTACTCCTGAGGTAGCTGTTAATGATGAGCCTACTCCTACATTACCGGTGGTGGTTAAGGTGGTGGAATTGATGTCTGTGGCATTTAGTCCCTGCAGTGAGGATAGTCCTGTGACAGATAAAGAGGAAGATAATACAGTACCTGAGGTAACTGTTAATGATGAGCCTACTCCGACATTACCTGTTAAGGTAGAGATTCCGGTAGCATTTAAGGCGCCCAAATTTGTTAAACCTGTCACATTTAGTCCATTTAATGCTCCGTAGCCTGTGATGGATGCGCCTACTCCGACATTACCAGAGGTATTAAGTCCAGCCAAAGAAGTCAGTCCTGACACTACTAATGAAGAGGCTAGATTAGCACCTGAGGTAACTGTTAATGATGAGCCTACTCCGACATTACCTGTTAAGGTAGAGATTCCGGTAGCATTTAAGGCGCCCAAATTTGTTAAACCTGTCACATTTAGTCCATTTAATGCTCCGTAGCCTGTGATGGATGCGCCTACTCCGACATTACCGGTAGTGGTTAAGGTGGTGGAGTTAATATCTGTGGCATTTAGTCCCTGAAGTGAGGACAGTCCTGTGACAGATAAAGAGGAAGATAATACAGTACCTGAGGTAACTGTTAATGATGAGCCTACTCCGACATTACCGGCTGAAGAAACCGTAAAATTGCTGGTAGCTCCTGTGCCGACTGAGAACAGTTGGGTTGGGGTAGTAGTACCAACTCCCACATTACCCTGGACTAATAATCCATTTGATGGGGCAATACTGTTGAGGAAACTGCTTCCATTAGTAGCAATGGTAACCCCGCCTCCAACAGTTAAAGCAGAGTTGGCTGTTGTTGTGCCAATACCGACATTACCCTGTATACCCAAACCATTGGCAGGAGCAGCACCTCCTATGAATGATGAGCCGATAACCTGTCCGCCGTTGACATTAAAGGAAGATCCCATGGTGGCAGTGGTACCGATACCGACATTACCTCCGGCAAAAATACCAAATAGAGATGATAATGATGTTAAGGATGGGGTGGTGCCTGAAAAGGTCAAAGCAGCATTGTTGGCAGTAGTAGTAATAGCTCCTGAGGAGTTAACCTGAAATTGATTAGTAGCTCCTACTGTAAATTGTTGAGAAGCACTGCTGCTTCCAATACCAACATTCCCTGAAGAATTAACAGAAACTCCGGAGAAAGCCGATCCGGCAGTTGTTAAAGCAATATTATTTGCCCCTATTCTCCAAAGACCGCTGTCTGTATCATTAATAAAATTTAAGCCGGGAGTAGCTGCCGTGCCGTCAGATATAGATAATGTAGAAGAAAAAGAAGCACTGGTTAGAGAAAGAGTGCTGGACCAGGCAGGCAGACCCGAGGAAACTGTTAGTATTTGATTAGCTGAACCTATTCCGAGTTGTTTTAATCCGTTTGTAGCATTTGAATATAGAATGTCTCCTGTGGTATAGCTTGTAAGGCTTGTTCCGCCATTGCCGGTTCCCAGGGCTCCACTAACATCGGAAGAAGCTAAGCCAATTGCTGATGACGATAATTTTCCGGATGAGTTGGACTTGACTATGCCGCCGGTAAGAGTTGTGTTAATGTCGCCAACACTGGTGACATTAAAGTTCTTCAAATGCAGCTCATTATATTTATTGGTAGTTGTACCAAGAGTAGGAGGATTTGTTGCTGCTAAAGCAGCGCTACTCGGATATATATTTCCATTTGAATCAATAATGGTTTTGCCAATCAAATCAATATAGGTGATACCGCTAGATAAAGATCTCACAATGGCAGCAGATGAAGCTGTTGAGCCGGTACCGGTCTTAGAATTATTGTTAGAAGTAGTTAATGCCGGCGGAGTAGGAACGACAGTAGGGGTCGGAATCGGAGCCACAGCAGCAACTGATTGAGCAGTTTTTCTGGGAGTGGAGTTGGAAGTAGAATTTGATAACAACTTAAAAGGAGCAGTTAGAAAACTCCAGATTTGTTGTAACAAATTAGGCTGTTTAGGGATGGAGTTTGAGTTTTGGTTACCTTGAGCTAAAACTATTCCGGAAAAAGGGGCTTTGACAATTGAACTAAATTTATCAAAAAAAGAGGGTTTTTTATTGATTTGTTTGTTTATGGATGAAGAACTACCCTTACTTTCAGCGGCAAGAACCGGAGTTAAAACCAAAGCAGACAACAGGACTATTAATAATGTAGCCAGGATAAAAGGGGCGAAAAAATAACCTTTCTTAGGTCTAAGATATGTCTTTTTGTTTAAGTTAACTTTGCCTTTGGACAGTAGCATTTTTTAATATAACTCTTTAATAAGTAAATACGTATGCCTACGCTACGCGTTTTTACTCATACTCTTATCGTAAACAGTTTTTTTAGACCTTGTCAATACCCCAATTTCAAGCCGATTTCAAGTCAGGCATATCCCTAGAGGTTTTAGGGGTGAATAAGTTTTCGTTAGAAGTTTTAGTCTAGGGCAACTATATCTTACTACTTCACTCTCCTAATATCAGTATAAAAATATATCATTAATACTCCGATCCATCCTAAGAAAGTGAGCATGCTTACTGTATCGGCTATGTTTCGATTAGTAGTATTTTTAAACTCTGCTAGAACTATATGCTTACCCTTATCTATATCAAAGGATGGCATACCATAACTTTCTCCATCGGTTAAATAATTAAATCGGGTCTTTTTCCCATCTATTTTTATGGTCCATCCCGGGAAGTAGAACTGATTAAGTCTGATTTTAGAAGAAGCAGATGCCTCAACATGGGCCAAAATTTGGGCTGACTTCTCTTGTAAAATCTCCAATTTACCTTGACCTTCAATAAATTCTAGTTTAGAAACAGGTTGTGCCTCCATCCTTCTACCCCACTTTGGTAAATGCTCGTCAAAAGTAGCAGTAGTTGTTTTCTTCTCCAAATAGTACTCCTCTCCCGGGTCTATGACTTGATTGATATTCCAATGGTTCCTGTTTGCATATATAACCAGAATAAAGAGAAAAATGAATATTATTTTAGAATAAGGGAAGTATTTTACCAGAAGAGCTGCTGCCAAAGAGGCCGTAAAGACTGACAATGAAGAAAACCTTAAAGGAAACTGAACCAAATATAGTAGTGGTAAATATTGCCAAAGAGGTTGACTGATTTTTAGGATTAATAATATAGAAAGACTGAAAAACGTTATAGCATATGTTCCCACTATTCTAATTTTTTTTAAGGCAATAACTCCTAAAATCAAAAATACGACTGCTAAAAGATGAATCATGCCTATCTGATAAGCCATATCTCCTGGTTCAGGTTTTTCCGGATGAGACAAACCATACCCCCAAGCCGACCTGATAAGCTGCTGGGGATTTGGAAATTGATTCTCATAAAAGCTACCAAAAATTTGATCAAAACGGATATATTGTTTTTCCCAAACTGCAGGAAGCCAAAACCAAGCAGATAACCCTATTCCTAATAAAAACATTAAAAGATACTTTTCAAAAAGCTTGCGCTTTTTTTTGGATTCCCATACCAGTAAACTGGCAAAAGCCAGAATTGGAATAGAAAAAATAAGAATGGTAATATTGTGAGCAGTCACAAGTAAAGCGAAAAATAAACTTCCCATAAAAACCCAGATACTTTTATCAGTTTTTTTAATCATTACTAAACTCCAAAATACAAAGGGTAAAATTGCACCTCCTAAAGCAGAACCAAGAGCCGCAGCTACATAAACATTTAAGAATCTATGAGGAGCATAAAGATAAAAAACAGCACCTAAAAAAGCTGCTAATTTTGAATCTAAGTAAGAACGCAAAAACAGATACATCCCTAAAATAGACAAGATCATCGATAGAAAAAGCACAGACTTTACAGAATATAAAAAGTTAAATCCAGCCTTATGAAATACCTCCCCTACCAGAGCTGGTAATGGATAGTTGAATAAAAAGGTAGGATAGCCATATCCGTTATTTAACTGTCCTGACCAGCGAGGAGGAAATTGACCTTCAGACAAAAGTCTGTCCATATCAATTTGTCTAACCACATGATGGGTAAGGTCATGACTGGTGTAACCACCATGTTGCAAAAGAGCCTTAACAGCAGGATAACTAATTAATAATAACAGGAAAATTACAACAAGCTCCCTTCGCATATGATTATTATATAATTTATTCTAAGTAGTAAATCCACCTAAAGAATGTATAATTAGGATAGAAGGGAATTTAAAATATGCTTGAACAAATCACCCAACCTAGCAACTTACTGATACTATCAGGCTTTATATTGATCTTACTTGAACTGTTTATTGGCATACAAACAGGATTTGATCTGGTGCTTGTTGGCAGCAGCTTAATCATTAGCGGCATGGTGGGTAATCTTTTTGGCAATCATCTGCTGGCTTTTTTTGTAGCCTCTGTCTTAAACTTCCTCTATGTAGCTTTTGGAAGAAAAATTATTAAACAAAAAATCATTGTCACCACCAATAAAACAAACATTGACCAGTTGATTGGTAAGGTCGGTATAGTCACAAAAGAGATCAGCCCAAGCCAAAGCGGTTCAGTCAAGATAAATGATGAAGATTGGCGGGCTGCTTCCCCGGAATCGATTGCAGTTGGAGAAAAAGCAGAGGTTGTCTCGATTGAAGGGGTGACTTTGCAGGTAAAAAAGATTTAATATTTGCAAATCGTAATACATTGGGTATATGATCTAATCGATTTAATGAACACAATTCTTGTTGGAATCCTATTCGTAATTGGCCTTATTACTCTGTTAAAGAGCGTCCGCATTGTTAACCAATACGAAAAAGGTTTAATAGTCAGGCTCGGTAAATATTACTCAACCGCTGATTCCGGAGTTGTATTTTTAATCCCCTTTATTGACAAGCTTATTTTGGTTGATATGAGGGAAAAAGTGATCAGCGTTGAACCCCAACAAGTCATTACCAAAGATAACGTGTTGGTAACAGTTGATGCAGTTATTTATTATAAAGTAGTTGATCCGATTAAGGCTGAATTTGAAATTTCTGATTTTAACTATGCTGCAACAACCCTTGCACAAACCAATCTTCGTAATTTAATCGGAGATAAACAGCTAGATGAAACACTCACTGCCAGAGACCACATCAACAATAATTTAAGGACTGTTTTAGATGAGGCAACCAATGCCTGGGGAGTAAAAGTTACCAAAGTTGAGCTGCAAAAAATCGATCCGCCGGAAGATATAACTTTGTCCATGAGCCAGCAGATGAAAGCGGAAAGAGAAAAGAGAGCCAGAATTTTGGAAGCTCAGGGCTTTAGGGAAGCAGCCATTTTAAAGGCTGAGGGTGAAGCTCAGGCTAAGCTGTTAAACGCAGAAGCAGATGCAAAAGCTATAGAAAAAGTCTCACAATCTGCAGAGAAAAACTTTAAAGACAGAGCTGCCAAGTATCGCCAATATGAGGTATCAGAAAGAGTCTTAGGCGGAGAATCTACTAAGTTTATCCTGCCTGCTAATGCGGAAATAGTTAACGTCCTAAACTTAGACGGTAAAAGCAAAATCACCCCGATTAAAAAATAAGCTTAAAATTTGGTGTGGGCACGCTTGGGATCGAACCAAGGACCTCTTACTTATCAGATAAGCGCTCTACCACTGAGCTACGCGCCCAAAACCTTAGGACATTTTATCACTCTTTACGCTTTGTGGCTAGATCAAGATGCTTGCTTTATCACCCTAAAACCCAAATCTACTGCCTGTTTTAAAGTTTCTCTGTCCTTAATATTAGCAATAGGGATATCATTTCCGATATTACCTTTAATCATATTGGGAGTGGTTCCTATTGGATCGGCCGTAACTATCATTCTCAAATTTGGAATCTTTATTATCTCCCTCATCGCTTCAGTAAATCTAACGGGCTTTGTTAATTGATGCTGCATAATATCAAAAACTGCTTCAAGTGAATTAACCCAACAAAGCGACATCGGCGAGTAGATTACTCCCTGGGGAGGAACTTTAAAATATTGCTCTGTCAGTCTTGGAGTAATAATTCCTTTAAATAGCACCTCTTCCCCTAACATAGCTGCTGAATGAAAAGCATTAGGGGTTTTAAGTCTTGAGACTCTTACCCGAGGAAAGAAAGGTTGCCCGGTTAAAGGATTAATTATCCGGGAAAGATTTTGCGGTAGTGCATCTACTATAGCTTCTGCTTTACCTTGCAAAACTCTGATTGATAAAACAACCTGCCTGGGAGTGTTTGTATTTGCTAAAAACAGTTCTGCCTGTCCGATAAAAGCTTGCCTAAGATGATCAAAGTACTCTTCAAGCTTATCCGGATCAACTCCCACTGCAGCAACCATCAGCCTTAATCCTGAACCAAGAGGATCTTCAGTAATTCGCTCTCTTTCATTCAACATCCAAGCCATGGTAGGGACATCACAAACCCCTGCTTCTATGAAAGAAGCCATCTCTCCTACACTGTGTCCCGTTAATTTAAGTCGGTATGGTCTATTTCCCGGCAAAACCAGTCCGGGTGTTAACATTTCATCTAAGCCATTTACAAATGCCGAACAAGTTCCAACGGAATTAACAACACTGGCAATTTGCCTATCAGGGTGCAGACTCCCGTTTCGTATTAATTTAAGCTTGCTATCAAAAACTCTAACTACCGCACGATATTTTTTATTCCCTAATAAGTCGGTTTTAGGTAAGTTTTCATCTTTTGAAGTCTGTGGGCTGTTCACAAAAAGGATGGCTGGAAGAATCTCTGCGCTCATTCGGCTTATTCTAACATATTTGCTAAACTATGAGATAAGATAAAACACCTGGGATTTATTCAAGTTCAAATTCATGATAAAATATGCAGGTATTGGCCTCGTGAGAGAGTGGTTATCTAGCGGTCTGCAAAACCGCGTACACCGGTCCGAATCCGGTCGAGGCCTCCCCTCCCTAATTTCCCACAAAAAAAGCCTCCATCAATGAAGGCTTTTCTATTTAATACTAAAAGAGTGGTGGGGATGGCGATCTCTTTCAATTGACTTTAGAAAGAAGCGCACCATCAGCGCTTTTCGCCTGCCATTCAACAGGCATTGTCCGATCGTGAGATCAAGACTGGACCAAATCCGCGCTTTAACTCTACCCCGTACCAGACGGTACAGGGGGAAGAGAATCATCAGATCTGATCATAACTCCAGAAAGGAGGTGATCCATCCCCAGCTTCGGCTAGGGATACCT
>CAYSNN010000040.1:0-8623 GCA_964432475.1 uncultured Gammaproteobacteria bacterium | reverse complement strand
TATTATTTTAATTTGGTTTAAAGACAGCCTTATGTTTGCTGGTGGAGAGGATGTTATATCTTTTTATAATCCCAACAAGGTATATGACCTATTGTTTTATAGCTGGAATCTGCAGGATAGTGGTACTCCCCAGGTAGCGCTTTTATCAAGAATACCTTATTTCTATGTAATTAAACTGCTTTACAATTGGGGTATCCCGGGTCTGCTATTACAAGCATTAACTTTTTTCCTAATAATGCTGAGCGGGACGCTAGCGGTCTATTTCTTATTAAAAGAATCTTTATCAAAAGATTTGCCGGATAATATGAAGGGTTCTGTACCTCTTTTAGGAAGTCTGTTTTATCTCTTGAATCCTTATTCAATGTCTCAAATTTGGAGCAGAGGGCTTTATAATCAATTCTTTTCTTTTGCCTTAGTGCCAATTTTCTTATTATTTTTCATCCTCGGTTTAAATAGAAAAAAAATTGTATACGGGTTAATAGCCGTCATAAGTAGCTTCATTTTCTCTACAGCTTATACACATCCCGCTACTATTATTACAACATGGGCAAATCCAATAATATATCTATTTTTTTATATCTTTTTATCTAAAAACAAAGCTAAAAATATGTACTTTGGATTATCTTACCTAGTCATAACATTAATTCTTTGGCTATTGGTTAATGCCTTTTGGATATATCCATATATTGAAGAAGGGAAACAAATATTAAGTTCTACTCTCAATACAACTTTAACTGACAACATCGGTATTCTCCAGGGAGTAAGCAGGGATGCTCCTGTATTAACGGTCCTAAGACTTTTACATAATGGGATTTTTTTCAGAGGCTTATATTATGGAAACATTTACCTTAGCCCTGCTTTTATGCTTTTAAGTTGGCTCATTCCTCTATTTGCGCTTTTTTCTTTTTCAATTTTTAAAAAAATGAAGTACTTCAAATTTTATTTCTTCTCTTTGTTAATAGGTTTATTTATAAGTACCGGAGACAACTTCCCGCTTGGATGGCTTCTTATATTTATTCTTAAATTAATTCCATTTTTACAGGTATTCAGAAATCCGTACGAGAAATACGGTATCGATTTTTTGATTGCTTATATCCCTTTTTTTACGATAGGGCTTGTGGTTGTATTTAACTGGTTAAAAGAAAAACTAAACTTTTCAAGGAGCGTTCAATTGATCCAATATTTTCTAATAATTCTACTCTATGGAATTTTCGTTTGGCCAATGTGGACGGGTGTATTCGCCGTAAAACCTTATGTAAACCCCTGGATTAAAGTTCCTGGCTACTATAGCTTGACAGATGATTGGTTAATGGAACAGAAGGAAGATTTCCAAATTCTTCAGTTACCGCTTACTTCAGGAGACGGTATCAGATATACCTGGAATCATCCTTTCCAAGGCTTAGAACCAAGTCATTATTTTTTTCAAAAGCCTTCAATTAGAACAGGATATTATTTTAATAATAGTTATTATGCACCCATAGGTGAGCAATTTGTTAATTTACGGGGAGGAGAAAAAATAAAATACGCATCTGATGATCGAGAAGTCCTGGACGAAAATAAAATAATTGAGGGTTTATCTCTTTTAAATATTAAGTATATTATTTTACATAATGATGTTGATTATAAATTTAGCTTATCACCATCACCTGATCAAAACAGAGAATATCTTAATAAACAAAAAGATATAGAATTTATTAAAAAATTTGGGGAATTAGAAATTTATGAAATTAAAACATCTCGAAATATAATTTATTCCCCCGATGCTGAAATTGAAACTTCAAGGAAAAATCCAACTATGTATGAAATATACGTTAAAAATGCTGACAAAGAAATTAATCTATATTTTCTTCAAACATTTAACCCGGGATGGGAACTGTTCTTAGATAACCAGATGGTCACAAAACACGAAAAAGTGTTTTCTTATGCTAATGGTTGGACAATTAATAAGACAGGGAGTTATACCCTTACTTTATCGTATAAACCTCAACAGTTTGTTTATTTAGGACTTAAAATTTCTCTGATTACTTTGATTACAATTTTAGCAGTGATAATCATTATCCCTAAACTGATCACAAAAAAATTAACTAAACTTATTGTATAATAAAATATTCTATAAAAAGTTTCATTATATCGATAGATTTATTAAGGATAATCTTTCGCAGGAATAATATATGAAAAAAGAAAAGAAATTAGTCTCTGTAGTAATTGTAACAAGAAATAGGAAGAAGGATTTAACGGCGTGTTTAAATTCATATATCAAATCATCATATAAAAATATAGAGATTATAGTTTTAGATAATGCATCTACAACACCAGTTTTGTCATGGTTACCTAAAAAATATAAAGATATAAAAATTATAAGTGCTGTCAAAAATATTGGTGCTGCTGAAGGTAGAAATAAAGGATTTAGTAAATCTAGCGGTTACTATATTGTATTTAGCGATGATGATGCAGTGGCTGATGCCTTAATGATAGAAAAATTAGTATCGGTGTTTGAGAATCATAATAATGTTGGGATTGTTCAACCGTTAATATACGAAAAAAATAAAGAAAAAATATTGCAAGGTGCTGGTTATAACATCAATCTAACAACTGGTAGAATTACTGCTTGGGGCGTTAGAGAAAAGGATATTGGACAATATAACGGACTTAGAGAAATACCAATGGTTGGATGTGCCTGGATGGTAAGAAGAGATGTCTTTTATAAAGTTAAGGGCTTTGATAAAGATTATTTTATCCCGTATGAAGATTCGGATTTCTCTTTTAAAGTCAGTCGGGCTGGGTTTAAGATATATTGTTATTCTGATGCTAAAACTTGGCATAGAGGATATAAAGACACATTTATCCATCCATGGATCGAATGGCTGGGTATTACTTCTTCAGAAAGAGCATATAGAATCGCAAGGAATAAAATGATTTTTATTCGTAAGCACTCATCCAATCATCAAAAAATTATTTTCTTTATTTTTATATTACCTATTTATACATTTATTCATTCCGTAGTAATCATGGCATCAGTCCGATTTGATATTCTATATAGGTATTGGCTTGGAGTTTTATCAGGTCTTTGGTATAGTATAACGTATTCTTTCAAAAAGGTTACATAATGGAAAATTCCGGAAACTATTACAATAGAGGAGGCGGCCATCCTCTTATCTACCATCCTTTAGTTTTAAAGTTTATCCCAGAAGATCTTATGGGTAAAACAATCGCGGATTTAGGTTGTGGTAAGGGAATATATGGCTACCTGATAAGAGCAACCAGAAACAGCAGTAAAGCAAGAATAATAGCTGTAGATAGTAATAACGAAAATATTAAATTTGTTAGAAAATTTAATATTTATGACAAAACTTTAGTTTCTATACTACCGAAACTGGAATTAGATGAAAAAAGTATAGATTATGTAATCTGCTCTGAAGTACTGGAACATCTTAAAAAAGAACAGGGATCAAAATTATTAGATAAGATTGATAAGATATGTAACACGATGGCTATCGTAACAACTCCAAATGTTTTCTTCCAACCCACAGGGGATGAAAATTTTGATAGGCATGAAAGCATTTGGTCTATTGAAGAGTTTAGAAATAGAGGCTATAAAGTTTATGGGATAGGCATCAAAATAGTGCCCCCCTCAGAAAATAAACTTTGGGGAAAATTTTTTTTCGGACTCGAGTATATAATGACTCCTTTTTCCTGGGTTTTTCCAGAAATTGCAGGTGGAATAATTGCAGTTAAGTATTACAAATGAAAATACGAAATATATACTCTATTTTTTAATAGCTTTAATAATAATTGATACTCCTGAAGAATTAGGAAATATAGCATTAAGATTATCAAAAGTATTTACTAACCAAAATAGAAAACTCGCTAAATAAGTTTTCTTGCTCCTGGATTCGCTAAACTTGTTTATATCCTGCAATAAATCCTTGCTCAATTTTTTATCATAAAGTAATCTAGATCCCAAATTTAGTAAATAATGATTAAACGGTAGACACCATCTAGTTAATGATTCGCATGAATCGACTATAAATCCAACTTTTTCCAATTCTTTTTTAATCTCTTCAGGTTTATATAATTTTGTATGCTGATTCCAAATTCCGGCAAAAAAACCATTCTTTATATGAAAATTGAAAAAATGTTCTAAAATCCAATTCACCGGATCCCATAAAAATGGGTAATCTTTATTAGGGGTTGTTAAAATTAAAATACCATTTTCTTTCAAAACTCTTCTCGCTTCTTTTAGAACTTTTGTGTCATCCTTTACATGCTCTATCACTTCCGACATGATTATTTTATCAAAACAATTTATGGGAAATGGTAGCTTTTCTGCATTATTTACAATAAATTCAGCATTATTTACTCCTACAAAATTCCTGGCATCATCAATAGCATTTACATGATTATCAATTCCGATAATACTCAGCTTAATGGGGAGTTTTGAAAGCAAATACGAATAATAACCATTTCCACAACCCAAATCAAGAACTTTATCTCCATTTCTTAACTCTAATTGCAAAATAACCATCCTGGCACGTCTTTTTAAGGCCATATCTCCAACATTTATTATTAGCTCATCAAGTTTATCTTCTATTGTTTTCAATAAATTCTCCACCTTTCTCTATAGATAATTCAGCCAAACTAAGAAGATATGAAGTTTTTACCCCTAATTTTATATCTGATAGAGGTTTGATATTTTTTTCAATTAGATTAATAAAGTCTGTTACTTCAATAGTCAAAGGGGCTCCTTTGGGATAGGAGGGATAGGAAACAAGTGTACTTAAACCTAAATTTTTATAATAAGTCAGTTTATTGTCTGTCATATCGTCAAAGATAATTGAATCATTTTCACCAACAATAATTATTTCTCTTTTTTTAAGCGGAAAAATCCAACTTACTTCTACGAAAACTTCCAATCCATCTTCGAAGTTTAAGTTAATCAAAACTGTATCATAAAATTTAGTATTAGACCTTAAAGATTTCAAACCCCAAGCTCTCAGTTTTATGGGTTCTTTTTCTAGTATAGCCAAACAAGCAGATATGGCATGCGGTCCCCAGTCCCAGAGTACAGACATATCAGATCTAAATAAACCAAAGTTTCCCATATTGAATTTTATATATCTTATCTTCCCTAATTTTTTTGATAAATTTTTGAATACTCTAAATGCAGGATTATATAATAGAATATGACCCACTAAAACTTTAGCCTTTTTCTTATTAAATATCTCTTGTAATTTTAGAGCATCCTTATAATTTGTAGTTAGTGGTTTCTCTATCAATACATTAAACCCCCTCTTTATCAATTCAGAGGCGATTTTAAAGTGAGTCGAGCCGGGTGTGGCAATAATTATTCCATCAATATCGGAATATTTATACAGATCTTTGTAATTTTTAGTTTTAATGTACTTGCTGGATAAAAGATTAAGTGTAATTGAACTTTTAGCGCAAATATATTTTAACCGTGAGTTTGGAATAGTATCAATTGTTGTAACAAAATTTCTCCCCCATTGACCTACTCCTATTAAAGCTAAGTTTATCATGAAAATTTATATTCAGTTTTAAACCAGTTTATCGATTTTATAAGACCGGTTCTAAGATCTACCCTGGGTATATACCCTAATTCTGTTTTAATTTTGGTTAAATCCGGACAGCGTCTTTGTGGTTCTCCTGCAGGATAATAACTAGGATAAGCTTTACGCCTGGGCTGAGTACCATTATCAAGCAAGCCACAAATAATTGAAGCTAACTCATACATGCCTATTTCCGGGGCATCATTGCCAATATTATAAACTTCACCGCTTCTTCCGGATAAAAGTACTTTGAATATGGCAGTTAATCCATCGGTTATATAACAAAATGTTCTGGTTTGTACGCCTTTATCGTGTACCGGTAAATTCCTCCCTTTAAGACCATTATATAAAAATGTCGGCATTACTCTATAATCTGTATGCTTCATCCCTGGTCCGTAAATATTAAATGGTCTGACAATTTTAATGGGCACTTTATATATTTGATTATAAACCATACATATTGTCTCAGCCAGCCGTTTTGACTCATCATAGCAGGACCTTGGCCCGATACTTGAAACGCGGCCTGCGTAAATTTCCGGTGTCGGCACAGCTGAAACATCCGGATCACCGTAAATCTCGCTTGATGAAAAAAACAAAAAACTCTCTACTTTATAAATTCTTGCTAACTCCAAAAGATTTTTAGCACCCATTATCGCACTTTCTATAGTTTCCAGGGGGTATTTTTTATAATAAAAAGGGGAAGCGAGTCCTGCAGCATGGATAATAAAATCAATTTTTTCATTAATTGCCAGAGGGAGTCTGACATCAGAGTGTATAAACTGAAAATTCTTATCTTTAATATCCAAAATAAAGTTTTTCCTCGAACCGGTAATATAATTATCCAGTGAAATTACTTTACACTTATTTTTTAAAATATATTTGTTTAGAAGATATATTACAACATTTATGTAACTTCCTAAAAAACCTGAACCTCCTGAAATTAAAACAGTTTTTCCTTCCAACAGCTTAGCTTCTTTTTTTATATCCTCAATAGTTCTTTTTAGATCATTTAATATGGCTTTTTGCATACCAGTTAAATTATTACCGGCTTGGGAATAGGAATAATAAATTTACCCCCATTTTTTTTATAATCAGAAAGTTTTTTCATAATAGATTCTGCAAAATTCCAGGCAAGAATTAAGATATAATCGGGTTTATCCCGTATAATACACTCGGAAGAAACAACTGGAATATGCATACCCGGAGTGAAAAGTCCCTGCTTGTACGGGCTGTCATCTACTATATAATCTAAAATTTCTGGTTCTAAACAAAAGTAGTTTAAAAGTGTATTACCCTTGGCAGGAGCACCATAACCAATTATAGTTTTACCCTTGGACTTTAATTTCCTCAATAGCTTATTTAAGCTCTCCTTATTTTGGTCAATTTTTTTTGCAAATTTTTTATAAGTTTGTACATTAGCCAACCCTAATCTTCTTTCTGTTTTAATATCTTCGTCAACTGATTTTTCTATTTTTCTTTTCGACTCATTTTTCTTTACGAAAACTCTGATCGATCCCCCATGGCTATCTGTTTCTTCTACATCAAATATGGCCATGTTAAAACGTTTAAAGAGGGTCTGCAAAGGCCTAACAGATAGATAAGAAACGTGCTCATGATAAATAGTGTCAAAGAGATTTTTTTTCAAAAAAACTACTAAATATGGAGCTTCAATTATTAATACTCCTTCAGGTTTGAGTAATTTATTTGCAGCTAATATTAATTCATCAATATATGGCACGTGCGCAAAAACATTATTAAAAGTTATAACATCAGCAAATCCCCATTTTTTAGTAATTTGATTTGCCAATTGTTGATCAAAATATTCGGGTATTGTGGGAACACCGTTTCTTGTGGCCTCCCTGGCTATTTTTCTGGCCGGGTCTACTCCTAAAACCTTTGTCCCTAACTTCTTAAAGGGTTTAAGTAAAATACCGTCGTTGCTGCCAATATCTACTACCAATGAATCCGTATCAAGTTTAATTTTTTTATAAACACTTTGCGCATACTTCTCAAAATGAGCTACAAATACCTGTGAAGTTGATGAAACATATACATAGTTTCTAAATAAATAATCCGGAGAAACAACATGAGTAAGTTGCAGTTGACCACATTCAGGACAAAAGTTTACCTTTAAAGGAAAATAGTATTCTTTTTCTTTCAACTGCCTCTTTGATAAAAAAGCATTGGCTGCAGGCTGATTACCAAGGTCAATTACTTGTATTAATTTCTTATTAAGACAAAACCTGCAGTGTGGATATTTTTTAAATAAACTTTTACTCATTTAAAACTTCAACCTGACCAGATCGCCTTCGTATTTCTCCTGTTCTCTTGCTTCGGTAGTGATTGCCAAAAATACACTGTCTTCCAGAAACTCCATACTATGTGCAATCATGGGCTTTGATAACACTAAATCCCCTGGTTTTAAAATGACGGATTCTTTTTTAGAAGCAGGCTTATTCATATTCTTTTCTGAGTATCTGAATTTACCACTCAAACAGTAAACAAAGTGAAAATCTTTTTTATGGTAATGATTTCCTCTAACTGCACCTTCTTTACCTGTGATATATAAAACAGCCCTGAAGCCTGTTCTATCATCATCAACTATACGGGAGATAAATCCCCTCTCGTCTGTAAATTCCGGTTTAATATGTGTGACTTTAATGGACATTTTAGAAAGCACATGTTAGTCTATAAGGGATTTGTATTGTTGTCAAGCTCCCTATGCAATTTCTCAAGCACTTCTTGGGTAATATCTACTATCTGATCCCCTTTTAGGGTAAAGGCAAAAAAGTCATCCTGGTAAAAAGTATGCACAGGATTACCGTCCCAAATACTACTATTGTCATAGCAAAAAGCATTTGTCATATTGAATGTGGCTTGATTATTAGAGAATTTATAAATTTTTTTAAACTCATTAAAACCATTGTCTACCCAGTTCAAACAACCGTCTACTTTTCTATCAGGTGCATTATAATATTTTTGTAAATATAACCATTGCGTTATCCTTCCATAATTTAGGGCTGTAAACCAATATCTATCTTCATCTGTTTTAAGTC
>CAYSNN010000039.1:0-8672 GCA_964432475.1 uncultured Gammaproteobacteria bacterium | reverse complement strand
TTACAGCCAGGATTTAAAATGGTTGAGGTCCAACCACTATTTGTGTAGCCATTATTTCCAACTATACCTAGATCATTCGTAGCCGCACTTCCAGCAGTTGTCCAATTATGGCAGTTGTAGGAATTTTGAGCTATCATGCTTGAACCATCAATTCGGGTGTATGTCCATATATACCACCCTGCAGTCTGAGTTCCTAATTCGGTCACATCAATGGTACTTTGTAAAGTTCCATCTGTTAAATCAGTCCAACTATCAGCCAGGATTTTACCGTTAAGCAATTTATAAGGACCGCTGTTCTTAGTAAATCTTATTTGAGGTGATGAATAACTATCGCTTAGCCATGCCTTCCATGTTCCCCCCAGATTAACTTCAGTAGCTCGAGCCTGACATTTAGCATCAGCTCCCGATAAACCTCCCAAATTACCAGTATATTTGGTACTTGTAACAAAAACTCTTTTAGAGTCGGTAGTAGGCGGGAGTGTAATTGGGCCTGAGACAGAAGTGGTTACAAGTTGGATAGTGGCCGGGTAAGGGTTGGCGTTTTGCAACCTTTCGTCTGAGGCTTTGAATCTGGCATATAAAGTTTTTGTGCCTGCTTTTGGATCTGAGAAAGTGTAGTCTGCAAAAGTAGCAGCAGACGATTTCTCTATCCCTACATTTTTAACATTAATAGTAAAGTTTGGATCTTCTGCTAAAGTAGCAGAAACTGTATATACAGGAGCTGGGGCGGGGGTTGGAGAAGGTGAAGGACTTGGTGTAGTTGTGCATGTTTTACCAAATTGGCTGGATAAACAGGTAAAATCCTGTAAATTTACAGTACCGTTACCATCAATATCTGCCCTGGCACAATTTGGTGCATCTGCCACTTTTTTATTAAAACATGCTCTTAAAGCTGAGAAGTCATAGATATTTACCAGTCCGTCTTTATCAACATCAGCACTGCAAGGCGTACAGGAACCAGTCACAACGGTTTTGGGTGTGGGAGACGGGCTAACGATTCCAGTAGAACCACAAGCTACCCTTACAGTCCATCCCGGATTATATCCTGAACAAGAAAGACCTAAATCTGTTGGTTTGTAAATAGTAGTTGGAGTACCATTTTTGGTATAGTTTGACCTGTATGGCTGTTGAGAGCCCCAATAACCTGCTTTATTGGTACAATCCAGCTTATTTACAGTACAATTTAATCCGGAACATGAAGAAACTGATGCCCCTCCACACTGCCTCCACCAGTAACCTTTGGCTGCATTACTGCCCTGTACTGCCACAGCTTTGGCAAATCCTTTTTTCTGACACATCTGGTCGGGTGTTAAACCTTGAGGAACTGAACAGTTTAATTGGTAATCTATAAATGTTATATTGCTTGTTTGGGCATAGGCCTCCTGCACTAAAGAGACTTTGTTTGTGGAAACCGTGGTCCAGTCAGGAGAAGACAGTTTGACTCTGGCACTGGCTGAGGCAATAGAGGTCACCGGATTACCGCTTCTGTCAACAAAGGAGATAGTTTCCCCCGGCCCTGCCTTGGGTCTAAATAGATTATAAAGATTTTCCGGACTTTTGAGGATAACTATACCGCCTGCAATCCCTGCAAGAAGTATTATAAGTAAAAAAATATGGGCAATCCCTGCCTGCCGGCAGGCAGGACCCCGCTCAGATATTTTGGGCATCTAAACTATCATTGGCATAAGTAAGAATATTTGTCAAGTACTACCTTCCCTTAGCAATTACCCCTTGAATAATACCCCTATATTTAGAAATGTCCGATTCTGCTTGTGATTTTTCCTTTTTATCACGTTCGCAACTATCTTTAAAGAAATCACTTCCACTACATGTAATCCTCATTGAAGCCTCCGCACCGTCTAAACTAAAAACAGCAGAGTTAAATCTTTGCAGATAATATTCCAAATCATCATAATCATTAGCAGAATAACATTTATTGCTGGCAAATTCCCCTTCTCTGATATTTTTCCTAATGCAGTTTGAAACCACCGGTTGGGCCTGTTGCACTGCCGGAGCAAACTTTTTAACAGGCGCCGGGGTTTGGGACGGTGTAGCACTTGGTTTGGGTGTTGGGGTCGGAGTAGGAGTAGTGGCTTTTTCCAAGTCAGTTGCAAACTCTTTGAAGGGCTTAATGAAGACTTTGTTCAGGTCGCCGGAGACAATACCCTGATGTATACCGGCTACAACAAAAACTGTCAGCAGTGACAGTAACAAACCCAGAACAAGTCTTGCACGGGACAAAATCTTAGCACCCAGACCTACTTGATAACGCGGATTGGACATAGTTTAGGCAGCTGCTAACTTAATCTCCGCTTTCCCCTCTTGGCCTGCTTCAAAAAGTTCTTCCTGCTCAAATCCGAAGAGTTTAGCTGCTAGGAGATTAGGGAAGGTTTGCACCATAGTATTGTAGTCTAATACTGTTTGGTTATATTCTTCCCTATAGCCGGCAACCTGATTCTCCGTTTCCTTAATATCAACTCTTAGGTCCTGGTAATTTTTAGAAGCAACCAAATCCGGGTAATCTTCCGATACGGCAAAAAGTGATTTTAAAGCAGAAGTTAAAATATTATCTGCTTGGGCCGACTCTTTCGGGCCATGAGGCTGCTCTAAGGCTGCCCGGGCTTTAGCAACATCTGAGAAAGTTCCTTTTTCGTGTTTGGCATATTCCCGTACAATCACCACAAGATTCTCAATTAAAGACGCTCTTCTTCGCAGCTGGACATCAATATCTGCAAAATCGGTTTTCACTTTGTTACGCTGGGTGATAAAGGCATTATACGTAGTCCAAAGAAACAGCAGTATAAAGCCGGTTATCCCTGCCAAAATCCAAAGCAACAAAGTGATGTTTAGATAAAAACCGAAAATATTCATTCTGTTAATTATATACTATTTAATGCTTTTTGGATGTTATTTTTTAACTCCACATTATTAGCAGGTACTATCTGCAGAGCGGTTTGTAGTGCTGCCTTTGCTTGATCTTTTTGACCTTTCTGTAAATATACTTGTCCAAGATTATAGTATGCATTAGCAGATTCGTTATAAAGTGTAACCTGTTCAAGACTTCCGCTGGTAATTGCCTCACCTAGCTTCTGATTTAAAACCGCTAAACTCTGCCAGGCATCAATATATAAAGGATCTTTTTCCGTTGCTTGCTTATATTCTGAAAGCGCATCAGTGAGCAAATTGATTTTTCGTTTATTCTCAACGTCTGTTAAATTACCTTTATTTTGTAACTGTATATATTCTTGTATCTTACTGTTTGCATCCTCTACCAGTTCAGCCGCTGTTAGAGTAGAAGTCTGACTGTTTAAAGATTCGGAAGAAGTCTTAGGAATTAAATTATTCAAAATTCCAGAAGATATCGCCTTATAACTCATAAAGAAAATGCCTGCTGCTATCAGCCATCCGATGAACGCCACAATCCACATCCAAACAATACCTTTTCCTGCTTTCTGTTCCAACCCTCTTTTAGCGTGCTGAAAAAGAGTCACCTGATAAGCTAGGGCAAACCAACCCAACAACAAATTAAGGATGAAGGAAAAAAGACTCACAATCCATCTGGAATCATTAGGCAGGGTGTTTCGTAATATGCTTACAACTACAAAAATTCCCAAATAGATCAACCAGAGAAGAAACACTCTAATAAAAATTGCTCCAAAGTTTTTGCTGACTAAAAGTACTGACCTTCTTATCGCCCCAAGCCATCTCTGATTATTGAGTACCACTTCGAATTGAACAAAGATTAGTAGGAAATAGACAAGAATCGCCGGCAGGATAAACACAAAAAAAGCTCCAAAAGTTAATAAAAAGATTAATAAACTTACCAGAAAAAGTGGAATAATCAAGCCTAAACTTTTCCTGAAAGCGTTTCCTAAGGAAGTTTTTCCTTGACTATCTACGAGTAAGATTGAGGAAATCTGCAAAGCTGATTCTACTATTAAATAGATGATCCCAAATACAGCGGCAATTACAACTAATACTGTGACGGTTGAGGGAGAAACGAAAGGCAGCGTAGTTGCTATCCCCTGTAATCCATTTTTAAGCAAGAATGACCCGGCACCAGAAAGTATGAAAACTAAGAAGGCAATAACTGCGAGGCCAATATAGATTGCAATGCCTAAAACATTAAGGATAAAAAGGGATAGCAGGGATTGAGTAAAGGTTTGCCATGCCTGATTGAAGAGTAAATCTATGGGCGGCAAGGATGCAGCCTGGCTTGAATCTATACTATCCTCCATAAAGTTAAAACTGATCCGCCTAACCTCTGATTACCTTGTTAGCAATTAGCAGATTTCTCAATAAGGAAAAGTCAAAGGTATTAATTTTACCGTCACCGTTTAAGTCTATAGACAGCCTGTATCCGGAAGTTTTATTAAAGTCAGATAACAGAACTGACATATCGGCTAAGTTAACTCTTCCATCTTCATTACCATCTCCCGTACCAGGCTGTGGTGTAACAACAGGAGTTGGTACAGAGGTTGCTATAGGGGTTGGGACAATTGTTGGTACAGGAGTAGGCGTATATTCTTCTGAGGTAATTGATAAACTAAGAGAATCCTTAACTGTTAGGATGTTGATGTTGTCAGCATTGCTATAGATTGCTGCGGAATCAGTAAAAGTAATCTTGGCATTACCTGCCTTTAGAGCCTTAAAGTAAACTACCGCCATCAGAGCCGGCCCCCCGCTTGTATTAGATTGAAAACCAGGAGTTGGCACTCCCCCTACCAAAGAAATTTCTCCGGTATTATTGTCTGAATACTGTTCAACCCAATTTGCAACAACAGTGTTAGAAGTATCGATTCTATCAACCGATAACAGATCTTTATCAAACTTAAGCTTTGACTCAAACAAGTTTGCAGCTGAAACATCTGACCTGATCAATATTTTAACTGGAACCTCAGCTCCAACTACATAAGTGTTGGTTAAAGGAGAAAGCAGAAAACCGGTTTGTGGACCAATTGGCCCTGAAACAGAAGCTTTAGGGAAAATTTTTAGCGGACCGGAAGTGACAAGATAGACAACACCTGCAATACCCGCAAGAAGAATCAGTAATACAATAAATTGTATTGCACCCCGCTGTCCTAATTTATACATCTACTTTAATAAAAACATAAACTCTTACACTTTGTCAATACCTTGCTTATCATTTCGGTCAATCAAACCTGCCAAAAACCAAAAATAGACAAGGTGCACAACAGACTGATTTTGAAACTGGACCCAAACAAGATAAATTATCAGCGAGACAACCAGTACACTTTGATGTCGATCAACACTCAATTGTATCAGTCTCCAAAAAAGCATCCCAAGCAAAGCAAGCCATGATAATATGCCAAAAAGGCCGGAAAACAACAATAAATCTAATATATAACTGTGAGTTCTGTCTAAATTAAGCTCCTTTAGGCTGATTAATACCGGAGAGATATTCAGATTTTCCTCAAATAACGGATGTTTGTATTTTTGGAAAAATTCAGTAAAGGATTTGTTAATATTTTCTAACCCATATCCTGATAAGGGTTCTTCTGAAGCTATTTTAAAAGCCTGGGGCCAAATATAGACCCTGTTTTCCACAGACTGTTTAGTTAAATCAGGATTATAGGTAATGCTAGGCTGTAAAACCTCTTTCCAGACAAAGCCTGATGAAAAATTAACAGATAAAAATACAGCAACAATAAGCACTACCAAAACAGCCAGTATTAGTTTCTTAACTCTTAACTGACCAATTAATCCTAAAATAATCAGCATCAGAGCCAGTAATATTGTTGATCTGGAATAACTGACCATTATGCCTATCAATGAAATCAATCCGCCTCCCCATCCTAGAATCTGCAATTTTTTATGTGAATTTGTAAATAATAGATAGGAAAAAGGCAATGTTAAAAGCAGAAATCCGGCATAAAAATTAGGCTGGCCAAAAGTCGACACCACTCTGCCGGCATAGGTTGGAAGGTTAATATTTAAAAGATTTAGCAAAATCCAATCTTTAATAGCCAAAATTGACACAATTAAAGCAGAAAACGATAGAACTACTGCATATATTTCTGGCTTTATATTTACCGTCTTAACTATTAAGTAAAAAAGATAAAGATATGAATATAATATCCATCCTTGAAAATACGGCTGCTTACCAAACAAGCTGCTTTCGAGATCAGTACCTATTAGTGAGGTTATAAGCAAAATTAGTATAAAAACCCCAGCTATCTTACTGATCCCAGTCCATCTAATCCCCTTTCCCATCCACATAAACCCTATCAAACTAATACTAAATATAAAAAACGATACCTTAATCTGTTCATAACCAAAACCATTCATTGCCCCAAGTAAAGGAGTGAGAAAGATCGTTAAAAGAAGTAATAATTTTACCAGGGATATCACTTAAGGACTTCTATGGTTGGCAACGTTCCATCAGATAAAAATTTAAGCATGGCTCCACCGCCAACAGAAACAAAGGCTTTATCTTGGGCTTTCTCAAAAAGCCCGGCCTGAGTTAAAGCAGCAACAGAGTCTCCGCCCCCGATGATGATTTCTGCACCAGAATCTAAAATCTTCTCAGCCACTTTGGCTGTTTGATCATTTTGCGGATCCTCAAATTTACCTAAAGGTCCGTTCCAAACTATCATTGCAGCCTTTGAAATCAAATCCCCCCATGCAGAGGTGGTTTCCGGTGCAATATCCAACCCGCCCTCAGACAGCTTTCCCACCATCACATTTCTGGGTAAAGTCAGATTCTGCCCATGTATCTCTGAGATTAACTTACCCCCTACTAATACTGCATCAGCGCTCCTGGCTAAAACCTCAATTACCGGTAACTTATCTTTGACTTTTGCCCCTCCCATAACTGCAATAAAGGGCTTTTTGGGGTTTTCCCTCACTTCTGTTAACTTACTTACCTCTTCAGTAAACCTTAAACCGGCAGCATGAGGCAAAAGTGTTGGCAGGACAGTTGTAGAAACAGCAGCTCTATAAGATGAGAAGGCTTCATTTATATATACATCGCCTTTTTGAACAAGCTCTTTTGCAAATTCTAAAGCATCTTTATCCTGAGCGGAGTCGAAGGACTCTCTTGGATCAAACCTTAAGTTCTCAAGCAAGACAAGTTTTTGACTGTCTAAATCAGCTTCGTATCCTTGAGCAATTAACCATTCACGAATAGGAGCAACGCTTAGCTCAGGCACCGGCTTGCCTTCGGGCCTACCTATATGACCCATCAAAACAACAGAAGAAGCATTTTGTAAACAAAGGTTTAATGTAGGTATTCCAGCCTTTAATTTAAAATCTTCTGCAACCTGTACCCTGCCCCCTGTTCCCTGCTCTAATGCCACATCTATATCGTATCTTAGTAGCACTCTTTTGCCCGATATCAACTCTGAATTGATAATGTCCATAAATACTCCAATCCGTCTTATGCACTGCCAAAGCTAAATTCTTAAATTCTATCCTTACCTATAATAATCAAGATATCTCCTCCGGCAGGTTTATTTTCCCAGTTTGGTAAATCGGTTAAAGAAGCATTAAGGACCTTGACTATATTTTGTGCCGCCTCTTGAGCTTTTGGATTTAGTAGTACAACTATGGTTTTATCATAGGTTTCTCTGGCAGCATTCTCCTTCCCTGTAACTAAGATGTCAGAAGATACTTTTTTCACTTCCGATTCGATTTTGGCAGCAAGATTTGGCGTCGTCGTACCATTTCTTATAACCACTTTCGGTTGAAATGGTGCAGGGGTTGGACTGGAACTGGTGATATTGTCAGCACTATTACCTATTGGCGCAACTTCGACAATTTTCTTGTCGGTCGGATTATAAAGAATAGCTTTACCTGCTTTATTATAAACTAACAATATATCCCCGTTTTTGCTATTTCGGAAAAAGGGTTGGTCTTTAAGCTTACTTACATCAGAAATTGTTGCCATAGTCGGAAATTCCTGATCGGGCAATTTCATTATCTTACCAACTTCAGCTACTATGTTTGAAACTTGATCATTGTTTGTCTTTTGAGCGGCTATAGTAGACTTTTTTATAGCCTGCAGCTCTTTTTGTGTTTTATTATATTTATAGAAAGAAAAAGCCGCAATCCCCAAGCCTACCAGAGTAATCATTGACAAAACTAAAAATAAATTTCTGTATTTCGCGGACATGCCAGCTGAAAATATAGTTAATTTTGGTATATCCGTTGCCATAGAAATCTAGTTGTAGTTTACCACAGATTTATTTTAAGGGGTAGGGCTGGCTGTTGGAGTCGGGGTTGGAGTTGGAGTTGGCTCTGCCGCCGGGGATGGGGTAGGTGTCGGACTTGTTTCCACCGGAGCCGGAGTCGGGGTTGGAGTTGGAGTTGCTTGAGTTGTGCTGCTTGAAGCAGGGGTAGTTGATGTAAATTGGTTACCGCCGGCTGCCAAAGCTGTCCATGAAAACACCAAGTCTGCAGGAGCAGCTCTGTTTAGCTTAATGGTAAAACCCGAACCGGACACACCTTGCACTACAAACCTAACATCGCCCGTGAGAATTGAATTACCGGCACCATCATTGCCTGACTGCATAGTCGGGGTAACATTAACAGTAGGTGCAGAGTCATAGTTTCTGGCAAAGCTTATGGTCACTGAATCTGAACCGGATCTGATCAAGGCGGTGCCTACAGAATCCTTTGGCAGGAAGATTCTACCCAGGAAGCTGACATCA
>CAYSNN010000038.1:0-8958 GCA_964432475.1 uncultured Gammaproteobacteria bacterium | reverse complement strand
TCTAAGATTCCCGGTCTTTGCGAGGTTACTTCAGGCGGTAAGGTTCTGATAGGTAAACTAGCTTTCAATCTTTCCTCGGCCTCTAAGACAGCAGGTAAATCTTTCCAGCCGTATCCTTCCTCTGCCACCCTGATATGTATTGCCAACTCAGCCGGGTTGTCTGTATTTTGTAAAAGATCTTCAGCCAGCTGCAAAATTCTCGGGTCATCTCTGGCCATGGGAGTAAAGGCCCTTTCTCTAAGCTGGTCTCCTTTTAGCTTGGGGTCAAAAGCTTCTATGCGGGTTAGTTCTGCAGTCAAATCCCAAATAGTGCGGGGGTTTCTGGAATCCCCTTTTTTCCATTCCTCGCTGATTTTTCCCATAGTACCTACTACTTGTTGTTTCCAAGCATCCGAGCCGGGCTCCAGTTTTGCTCCTCCTTGTTCCGCAGGCATATTATTTTAGTATTATTAGTATTGTACAGAAAATCAACAAAAAAGAAAAATGATATCGTTAGAGATTTGTATTAGAATATACATATATGGCAGGTGAAATTCCGTCTTCCGGTCCAGGCCCTGATTTTGATGTGGAGGATTTATATGGTCCATCTGGATATGCAAGATCTGGATTTGAAGAAAAAGCAAGAGAATGGAATGTCGGGCCGGTAACTATTCATGGTGTTCATGATGCTGAGTTTAGGCAAAGAGTTAAAGAAAAGGCAGTAAGAGTTGGTACTGATTATGTTCAGGCAATGAAGGATGCAGCCGTAGATGCCGCCAAACACCCGGGTAGAACTGCTAAGCGAATGACTGTTGGTTACGCGAAATCGTTTATCCCTGGACTTACTCCAGATACAATTGGGGTTTATCAACTCTTAGGAATGGAGGTTGGGTTATTTGAACAAGCACTTATTTCTCCTCTTATACCGGGTAGCGGCTGGATTAAGGCTGGAATAAATTTTGCCGTCCACCAGGGTATTTATAAAAGCATGGAAGCTTATTACTCACAAAAGCGTCAGAAGATTGAAAATACTAACTACGCAGCTGCAACGGATGAGGAAAAAGCGACTTTGATAGCTGAAAGAATAAAGGATTTAGAGGCAAGCCATGGACTGGCTAACAAAAGACTAAGAAGTTTCATGCTGGGAGTTGCTAGAGCTTCGTCACTGAGGAGTGCTGGTGTTTTGGTTCATGAGCTTCAATCTATAAATGTATCAGCGATAACTCCTAGCCCGGAAGCGTCCACTCCAGCTCCAAAAGCTCCTGAAGGAGTTATTGAGCAACCGACAGTAGTCCGACCCTTAGCTTCTGTTGATGAAATCATGAAAAGAGGTCCACAAAACGAAAGTGAAGCACTGTTACTTTCTAATCACGGTGTACTTGATATCCATGAAGGTAAGATGGGTGAGGCTCTAATTAAAAAAGAGCTATCTATAAAATATCTTGAAGACTATGTTAGTAAGAATCCACAAGACGACCCAGCAGCTAGAAGGCTAGAAGATTTCAGACAAGAGTTAAATGAGTTTAGAAAAGCTATAGCTATGGATCCTAATGAAATACTCACACGCGGTCCTAAAGGTCTTTATGAAAAGGGTCGACTTATAGAGGATGCAAATGCAAATGTAGCTTCAGGAAAACTAGGTCTAGCATTAAGGGAATATGAAGTAGTACTTGCAACTTATCCTCCTGACTTGCGAGAAGGTCAAGTCGGATGGGTTCAAAGACAAGATCTTTTAAATCGTATAAATAGGATTAAAGCTGCTACTTCGGCTACAGCTACAGCGGTACCTCCAACACCTGCTCCAACCCCTGAACCCACCAAGCTCCCACCAACTTTAGTTCCAATACCTACTGAAATACCCAAGCCGAGATCAGTACCTACAACTAAACCCGAAGATCTCCGCGCAGAACCAGCCAAGCCAACCTCAGTGCCTACACCACCCGGCGGAGTTCGACTTTCCGAAGTGGATCCCCCGAAGTTTTCGGCCGGAGCCGATGAGCATGCGGTGAGTAAAGTCATTGCTCATGCTGAAGTCGGTATTCACGCTCAGGTTAGCGGACAGGCCGACGGTCATATAATAGGCCTTAGACCAAATGAAACTTTATCTGTAGAGGATCCTGCTCAACTTTTTGAAAAGGCCAAAGCAAAAGGAGCAGATCTTGAGGCTCTTATTCATAATATCGGTAAAACCCAAGCCTTTAATCATGAGGCCGCAGGTGAGGTTGGTAAACACTTGGATATGGTAGATAAAGCGGTTAATTCGTATTTACAAGAAAACAAAATTGACCCTGTTAAACTTTCTCCTACTAAGCTCGCGGCTATTAAGCGGGCAGTTCAGTCAAAATTAGAACAAGACGTTAATATGAGTTATGAAAATGGTATCAGATATTATTTACAGCATGAAGGAGGTTATAAGGATGCTATCAATGCAGGTAGGTCAGCATACGAGAGCTTAATGGTTAATCCTGAGGAGCTTGCCAATTTAAAAGTTATAGTGGGAAATCAAGTTAATATGGAGTCAAATTTAGTTCAAAAGATTACCTCTCAAATTCACTCAGAATTAGGTTTACAGGAAGCTAGTCCTTCTGTCCCCCTGCACGACACCCTTGATCTCAAAGAAAAGTTAATGCCTTTGGGGTCAAATGTAGGTTGGGAAGTGGTTAGGGCAGGGAATACAATAGATTGGGGATCCAAAGGGGCTAATTGGATGGCGGCAGAAGTGGCGGTTAATTATCGGGAGCTAACAGGCTATTATTCAGAATTGGCAGCAGCTCACTCATTACCGCCTGAGGCGCATTTTCCTATGAACCTGGGTGAACTAGAATTCTTGCGTATAAATGCTCTTAATGGGGATCCCGAGGCTTTGAGAAAGTTAAAAGAGGCTCTTAAGTGGTTTAGATCGGGTAGAAGATTTATTGTTTTGAGACAGCCGGGAATAGAAAAAGTTTTGAAAGTTTTAAATCAAAATGGACCAAAATAATAATTTAGAAAAAGTCTTAACTATTTTAAAAGAGCAGGGGGCAACTGAGAAAGAGATAGCCCAGTTTTTGGCAGAACTTACAAAAGTAGGTTTTGGGAATTTGTATTCACAGGCTGCGCTTTTATTTACCAATGAGGATCTAAAAGAAATTGAGGAAACCCAGGGAGATGAAGCATCAAATAATAAAATAAAAGAGATCTATCTAAAGCATACTGGTAAGAATCCCCAGCAGGAGATGGATAAATTTATTGATACCTTTTGTGAAGGATTTCTAAGAGAATATGAAAAAGATAAGGCAATTTCTCCTATATTGAAGTAAGCAGTGGCAGGAAAGAAAAAAGTATGATTGCTATACCTGCCAGAACAGATAAGATTATCCAAAGTATCCTGAATTTCCTCGAGTACATCATAGTAATATAATAAAATTTCAAAGCTCAAATATCAAATTTCAAATCAAATCTAAATTACTAAAGTTTCAAAATAATTGAAGAAAATATTAGTGTAAGTTCTTGTGCTTCCTTCCAAAGTTCTCTAGCTTCATCTTTCAATTCGGGTGCAGCTTTACCAAGCATCCTTAACCAGTATTTTGTTTCTTTTGCTTCTTTCTTACCAACTCCCATTTTATGTTTAAAATCCTTTTTGCTTTCAGCCCCGTCTGCTTCACAGTAATTTGCCCCAATGCTCGTTCCTGCTCTAACTAACTGGCTGGTAATAGGTAATGTGACTACATTTCTTGGAATCTTTTTTGCAAATTCAATAATTTTTTCTCCAAACTGTGAAGTTCTCTCCTCTAAATCGTATCTTTTTTTAGCATTTATATTTTGACCTTCATTTGACATTTGTAATTTTGATTTTGTTATTGTTTGGTCGTTAATTTTTCTATTTCTTCTAAAGATTTTTTTCTTTCAGGATCCTCAAAATACTTTCTTACAGGCTCAAGTTTTGTAATTAACCATTCTGCTACAGCCATTTTTAAATCCTGGGGGTGCAGCTTTTTTTCTGCATAATCTTTTTCTAGCTTTTCATAAGAAGTATATGTAATATCCCCTCCCCACTTTTCCGGTCTTTGAATTCGTAAGGCGTCCCCTTTTGAAGCTAAATTGTCATAAAATATTAAAAATCTTGTCCAGTTTAAAACCGGATTATTTTCCACGATTCCTTCAGGGGCATAGGCTTGGTTAATTTTTTCTCTGATCTCATCCGGTGTATCGTGAATTAAAATGCCGCTTCCGGTTTTCGACTTGCTCATTTTAGATTTCATAGCAATCTCATCTTTGTCGCCCTGTAAGTTTTGCGGCACTCCAGATAAGGTAAGTAAAATTGGGTGATGGATAGCAACAGGCTTTATTTGATTGCCGTTTTTATCTTTTAAGGGATCAGTTTTTATTTGCATGGCAGCTTCCCTTGCCACAACATGCACTTTTCTTTGATCTATACCTGCGTGTGCAATATTTGCACCCAATAAAAATATGTCGGCGGCCTGCATGATAGGATAAAAAAGTTTAGCAGTTTCAATGCTGTCATCAGGCTCTTCCCTGCCCATGATAGTGATTGACCTTTTGGTTCTGGCAAGGGTGGTTTTTTTACCAATTTCCAAAAGTGTCAACCAAAACTTCGGGTTTTGAGAATAAGTTTCTGAGCAAAGTTTAAAAATTAATTTACTTGAGTCTCCGCCGATACTTTCAAAAATTGCTTTGCAGGCATGAACAAAATAGCCCCTGGCAACTTTTTGAATAGTTTCTAAATTCCCGTCTAACTTGTCATTGATTGCTGAGTGAAGATCCGCCAGCCATATAGTAGTCTCTGCTCCTGCGTCCTGCAAATCCTTAATTTTTAAAAGAGTAAAAAGATACCCAAGGTGTAACTTGCCGGAAATCTCAAATCCAATATAGTGCTTGAGCGGAGTTTCGGATTCAATAAGTTTTCTTAATTCATCCTCTGTTAAAATTTCTTCTAAATTTCTGGTAATTAAATTAAATTTATCTTCATTTGTCATAGCATAATATTACGTATTTTGTCATAAGAAGGCAAGCTTTTATGATAATATAGGTTTAATGGTTAAAATACCTACAAAATTAACACATGCTATAGTTTCTGCTTATGATAAAGTCTACTCAAATCATGAGGATAAAACAATTTCAGTTAATCCTTTGGTTGCAGAACTTGCTACCTGGTATGAAAAGTTAAGGACTGCCATGGATTATATGGCAGATGAGGTGATTTTAAGAAACGCTATAGAAAGAATATTAAAAAGAAGGTTGATACTTGGAGGCAATGGACAAACTGCATCGGCTCCCTTAATAAGAGAACTTGTTTGGGCCAGATACTTTCCGGACAGCAGTATTCCGGAATCCGTTATAAATAAAGTTGCAGAGACAATAGATCTTTATTTAGTGCTTGAAAAAAGGGTTAACGATATACACAGGGTAAATAAAGGTTTGGTAAACGAGTGGATATTAAACTTACTTTCCTCAGAAATTGAAAGCCTCTTAAAACCAAATGACCCAAGAGATTTAATGGCCAATTTTATATATCAAATCTTTAGGGACAAAATAACGATTGCAGATGATACAGAGCAAGTTCGGGATATCCAGACCTTTATTGCTGTAAGACGGGCGTTTTCAAATGATGATTTGGCATTTTTAAGGTATCACTTATTTAAGCAGTACTTCGGAGAATTAACAGAGGAAAGCTTAGAAAAAATAGCCAGAGAATTTGTCAATGGAATCAAAATGATTGAGCAGCAGTTTAAATATCCTGCCAAAGATAAAATTTATTCATATATCAAAAATCAAACCGTGCCATTTTTGATTTTAGATGATGTTTTCAGAAAAAACCGCGGACAAATTTCCGCACTTGTCAGAGATGAGGATAAATTGAATATGGAAGTGATAAATGCCTGTTCAATAAGGTATAAGTCAATCCAGGGCAAGGTGCGGCGCGCAATCATGCGGAGTGTAATTTTTATATTTTTTACAAAAGCAGTTTTTGCATTTTTCATTGAAGGGACTTTTGAAAGGTTGATTTACGGTCATATAATTTGGTCTTCAATTGCCATAAATATTTCAGCTCCTGTTGTTTTAATGGTTATTGTGGGGTTACTTATTAAAACACCAAGCAGAGAAAATTCATTTAGAATTTTGAAAAAAGTTCAGACAATTTTGTTTGATGAAAAACCGGCACTGGACACGCCTCTGGTTGTAAAGAAAAAGCCGAGCAAAACAGACCCCATACTTTGGGGAGTGTTTACTTTGCTTTGGCTGGCAACATTTGCTCTAAGCTTTGGGGCTATAGTCTTTATTCTATCAAGACTTGGTATAAACCCTCTCTCGCAGGGGATATTTATGTTTTTCCTGGCAATTGTTTCTTTTATATCTTTTAGGATAAACAAGACTGCTAATATGTATGTTTTAAAAGATAAAAAAGATAATTTCGGATCTTTACTTTTTGACTTTTTCTTTATGCCGTTTATACAGGTAGGAAGCAGATTAACTACAGCTATCTCACAATTAAATATTATACTTTTTATATTTGACTTTATAATTGAGGCTCCCTTTAAAGGGATCTTTGCTTTTTTTGAACAGTGGCTGTTTTTCCTCCGGGCCCAAAGAGAAAAATTTGACTGAGAAAGCAGTATCTTAGTTTATTTCGACAAATTGTGCCTGGGCTTTCTAAGAAGGTCCGGATTAGATCTCGGGTTTCCCTGAAGCCTGAGAATTTGCAGTATTCCTCTATTAATTCTTCTTGAGGCTGTACCGTCGTCTATACCCAGATCCTTTGCAATTTGTGCTTGGGTGATGCTTAAATCTGGATCATCCAGGAAAAATCTTTGTAAAATTTCTTGAATTTTAGGATCCAGGGTTTGCCATATATTTTGATTATTGTAGGCTTCCCGGATAACCAAAAAACTTTGGTATCTGTTTGCACGAGCTTGTTGCTTTCTAATCTCTGTTGGAGTTTGATTTAACCTGTCAATTCCTCTCTGAATAGCCCTCCTGACGGTAGAGATCTGAGCTTTCCTAGGGTATCTGCCGTTGTATCTTTGATTGAAGGCTTCTGCTACATTTTCTAATGTAGAAGCTCTTTCTCCGGTTTGAACCTCGAAAAATACCTCTAAGATATCGCGAAAATAGGGTCTAAGAAGCCGTTTGTTCGTTTCATATAATCTGCGGTAATCTTCTAATTTAGATTGCAAATCTGTCCAAAAAACAGGTTCATGAAATCCTTTTTTCGCGGGTACGTCAAAGTCAAGCTCGCCTTTTTCAGCAAGTTCCCTCAATTTAGTTTTAAAAGCTGTCAGCGTTTGTTCTACTTTTGCTTTAGTAACACCAATTTTTTTCATAATATGCATATTGTCTAAATCCCCATCAATCTTAAGCCTTAGAATTTCGGCTTCCTTGGGGGAAGAAGATAAAGCATCTATCAAAGCGCTTACTTTCCTTTCGGATTCTCCCTGAAGCATGATTTCTGCCGGGTCATCGGCAGCAGCTGATTGATATAGGTCAAGATTATCAACTGATACCTCCAGCGCTGAAGCATCAAATTTCTGGGATGATCCGTCATATATACAGAGTGCAAGGTTCGCCCTAAAAATATCTATAGTCTCAGTGGGATCTAAAACCAGAGTTTCCCAATAGAATTTCATGACAACAAGCGATAACCCTATACCGGCAATTCCTTGCCAGTCGTCTCCACTGACTGACCTTGGACCGAGGCTTCGATGATGCGCTGCTATGGCAGAAGCAACCGGCCAAAAAAGCTTGACTAATTCTTGATAGGCTTTTTGAGATTGAGCCAGGCGCTGTTCATCCCAGTTTAGACACCTTGTAATTTCCCCTAAAATTAATTGAGAGGAAGGGTCAGCTGATTTAGCGGATATTATTTTTTCAGGACTGTAGATTTTAGTAGCCTTTTTAGCGGCGACTAAATACGGGAATAAATCCGGACATCGGGCAAAAATACTTGATGCCTCTGTTGCTAACTTTGTATCTTGGTCATATTCTTTAATCGGAATAACTACCTTGGATAGGGTTCTTGTTGTTTCTTTTGATACGTCTTTTTGGAAGCCATCTAAGTCATCCGGCCAATATGCCTTGACTGCCTCTATGAGCTGTAACCTTGTGATATTCACCCAAAACAAATCTCTGTTTTCAGATTGCATTAAAACGGCTGCGAAAAGCCTTTCCGCATCCTTTTTTTCAACATCCTTTATCCAATCCGTCGCTTTACGATTAGACCATGGATAGTTTCTGCTGTGAAAGGATTCGCCTGGTATTACCGGTTCTTCAACCGGTGTAAAAAAATGCTTTATCTCGACTGCCACTTATACAATAATTATATATACAGGATTAATATAATCAATTAGATTAAATCCCACATGTTTGGGGTTGACCGGATTCATAAGTTTTTCGTACAATAACTCAAAACATGGAACATGCAATAGTCTTACCACCGGAGATTTTAGGTTATTTTAATAACCTGCCTATTACTAATACTCTTTTAACCAGCTGGATTGTGATGGCGGTTTTGATTATTATCTCTCTTGTAATTTCACTTAGCACTAAACTAGTTCCTGCTTCTAATTTGCAAGGCCTGTTTGAGATCATAATTGAGACAGGTTATTCAACCGCGTCAGAGCTGGCCCACTCAAAAACAAAAGTATTTTTCCCGATTGTTATGACATTTTTTCTATATATATTGTTTGGAAATTTACTTGGTTTATTTCCCGGTTTTGCAACGATTACTTACCATAAGGAACCGCTGCTGCGATCTATTAACTCTGATTTAAATATGACCTTGGGGCTGGCTCTCACTTCTGCTGTAATTACCCATGGCTTTGCTCTTTATTATTTAGGGTTAGTAGACTATCTTAAGAAATGGTTTACTCTAAATCCTATTTTTCTCTTTGTGGGGATTTTAGAATTGGTGGGAGAAGTGACAAAAGTAGTATCGCTTTCTTTCCGGCTTTTTGGTAACATATTTGCAGGTGAGGTAGTACT
>CAYSNN010000037.1:0-9078 GCA_964432475.1 uncultured Gammaproteobacteria bacterium | reverse complement strand
ATAAAAGACGGTAGAATTCCAGGGTTTTTCAGAGATAAAATCGCTGATACAAACTCTCAGGGGTATACAAATGCGAGGATTACTGCATATAACAGAGTGGAGATGCCCGTAAGGGCAGTGGGTAAGGTTATAGAGGGTCCTAGCACTTCTGATAGCTTAACAGCTTATTGCTACGGAGCTGATAGGTTCATATTAAGTGCAAAAGACGATACATATGGTTTTGGTCATTTTGAGCCTAATTTAGATGGATGGCAACATCATATATTTATTCTTCCAGATCTCTTAGGGATAGGGGGAAGATATGATATATTTGTTACACCCGCAAGGTTAAATCTGTTAAGATTGGCAACTGGTGATAAAAAAGGAATTCAGTAACCTGTCTCAATTTCTTCTTCTTCTTCCTAATAGCATAACAGTCTTTGGACAAAAATATCACGATCAATGTATAGATTAGAATTTACTTCTCGCGGGAAGAAGGCATTAAGCAAATTAGATAAAGATACCCAGCTTAAGATTATCAAGAAACTTCAGTATTTCATATCACAACCAGAATGTTTTTGTCCGTTGACAAAGTTAGCTAAGTTAGCTAAAATAAAATCATGCAAATAGTTAATATCCATGAGGCTAAAACAAACCTGTCTAAATTAATTGAAAAGACTCAAAAAGGGGAAGAAGTTATCATTGCCAGGGCAGGTGAACCTGTGGCCAAGCTTTCTGCATATAAAAAAAAGTTAAAGCCACGCAAAGCAGGTATTTTAAAAGGAAAAATCTTTGTCCCTGATAATTTTAATGACGAAGACCCAGAAATAAACAAACTCTTTTATGAGGGTGATATTTAAATGCGTTACCTTTTGGATACAAATGTCTTGCTTTGGTGGCTCGATGGTGACAAAAGATTAAAATCTTCGATCAGACAGATTATCAATAGTCAAGCAAATCAAATTTACATTAGTGTTGTCAGTGGTCTAGAAATTAGTATAAAACATAGGTTAGGCAAACTTCCCTTAAAAACCACAGTCAAGAAAATATTTGAAATTTCCGATTTCAATATATTAAATGTTAGTTTAGAACATGTAGTTGAATTTGATAAACTGTCTCTTCAAAAAGACCACAAAGACCCATTTGATAGAATTTTGATATCTCAAACAAAGGTAGAAAACTTAACGTTGGTTACTACTGACCCCAAAATCTTAAGGTATAAGCTTTCCCTACTTAAAGCCTAAAGGTTGGCAAAAACTGGGGAGAAATGAGACAGTTTGATATAGATACTTGACTTCGCACAGGCTTTGAACTATTAGTTAGGGCCAGGGAGGGTCAACCACACACCTT
Organism: uncultured Gammaproteobacteria bacterium; assembly: GCA_964432475.1. Classification (GTDB taxonomy): domain Bacteria; phylum Patescibacteriota; class Microgenomatia; order Daviesbacterales; family UBA10151; genus CAYSNN01. The sequence goes on along the minus strand of CAYSNN010000037.1, from coordinate 7,749 downwards.
CTGGCATACCTTAGGGCTAACAGAAGAGATGAGAACTGTGACAATACAAGATGGCATGCTTGGTGTTACCACTACCAGGCCGGCAGGTCAAAAAGACCATACAGTTTTTTGGTTTGAGATTACAAAAGATAAAGACTTTATTATTCTTACTCCAGTAAGTTAAATTCATAGCCACTTTTGATTCTGATTTTGATGAAGTCTTTGCTGAAAAGAAAATAGTCAAATTTGAATAAGCTTGGGATAATTTAGGAATAGTATGAAATTAAGGTAAATTATGGTTTAATTTTAGGTGATGCTATTCATCTTGCTACAGCTAAAGAATCTGGCGCCACCCTTTTTGTCACAAATGATGATAAATTTAGGAAAGTTAGAAAATCTCAAACACTGATTTCATTTGATTACCTCTGACAAGATTGTAGTTTATACTACCATTTTTTTAACTTCCCGCATCTCTGTTTCAAAGTGAATAAAGTCTGATTTTTGTAAAATCAAGAATATTAGCCAAAGTAAGGGGGATAAAAGAACGGACAAAACAGCGGTAAATGATTGTAGAGTGAAGAACAATAGTACTGCCAAGAGCGCAGGGATAAAGGCTTGATAGGGTTTAATCAAATTTTGCAGTTGGTCTTTAACTGTTTGCTTTAACAGATTATCACTATCTAACATCTTTGGATCTATGCTGTATTGTCTTAAAGCTTCCGGATTTTTCTTTAGTAACTCCAGTTGCTCCGGGGGAATTTGAGGAAGTTGAGTAGCAGGAAGATTTGGTTGAGGGGTAAATTTTAAGGCTGTATCTATTAATGAATCCGGGATTTGAAAACCTTGCTGCTGTATGAGAGAGCTTATCGACAGGTAATAAATTAAAGATAGGCCTAAAATCAAAAATCCAGCCAGCTGTTTTATTGAAGGAGAAAAGAGGCTGTTTGGATCAAAAGTTAAATAGCTTTTTAGCTTTCCTTCTAAATTTACCAAGGTCAAAATCATACTGATAACTATTACTACGGTTAAAATTATTGCCAGCCTCATTTCTATAAATAAAAAGCAGAAAGCAGCAGATAAAAAAATAATAGGTAATACTATTTTCCAGTCTGAAGCCAGAGTGGCAAATAACACAAAAGATAAACTGGTGAGTAAAATTAACAAGCTTAGAATAATTAATTGATAGAAGGTACTTAAATCTAAAGAGAAAATCAGATCAATAGATTTTAAAAGGGGATTAAAAAAATATAAAAGCAGTAAAAAGCTAATGAAAATTAAAGGTGCAAATGCCAATTTTTTAATTAAAATCATATAAAATATAGTATACTCATCATAGCATGAAAACCTTAGTAACTCATATTAACCCTCATTTGGATGACATAGCGGCCATCTGGCTAATGAGAAAATTTCATCCTCAATTTGAAGATGCTCAACTTGAGTTCATTTCAGCTTCCCGAGATGCAGCCAAAGATGAGTCTGAAGACAAAGTATATATCGGTACCGGTGGGGGTAAGTTTGATGAACACAAAGAGGGGTTGGTAACTTGTGCCGGCTCCTTAGTTTATGAATATCTAACAGAAAATAGATTTATTCCCGAGGATGACATAACCCGGGGGGCTTTGGATAGACTAATAGAATGGAATAAATTAGTGGACACAGGCAAAGCTCCGGGTTCTGAATTTGATGAATTTAGTGTCCAGTCATTTATTAGAAGTAAAGATAACTCAAGGGAAAGTTCTCAAAAATCCGTTGAACTGGGAAGCGAAGTCCTAGATAGGATTTTGAAAGTGTTGAAAAGGAAACAACAAAGCATTAAGGATTGGGAAAAAAGAATTGAGTTTGAATCTGAGTTTGGTAAAGCTTATGCAGTTATTTCGGCAACTATCAACCGGGAGTTTTGCCGGGACAAAGATGGAGACTTGTATTTAATGTATGATCCAAAGTATAAGTCAGTTCAATATTTCACTCCCTCTTTCGATATTGATTTAGAGCCGATTTACAGCAAAGTAAGGCAATTAGACTCTGAGGCTTCCTGGTTTTTGCACCAGTCACATCATATGGTCATTTGCGGTTCCTCTTCTGCTCCTGATTCCAAACCTACCAAGCTAAATTTTGATCAATTAATTGAAATCGCTAAATCTTAATGAAAGTTGCTTTAGCCCATGATTACTTAAGAGAATATGGTGGCGCAGAAAGAGTTTTGGAAGCCTTGCATGAGCTGTTTCCTAATGCTCCTGTTTTTACTGCTTACGTAAATTTAGAAATGATGGGGGAAAATGGGAAAAGGTTTAAAAATTGGGTAATAAGACCCTCCTGGTTTCAAAAGTTTCCTTTTGCCAGCAAACTGCTTTCACCTTTTAGGATCTTTGCTCCTTTGATGTTTGAAAGTTTTGACCTGTCAGAATATGACTTAGTCGTTTCCTCCTCATCTGCCACACATCTGTCTAAGTCAGTTATCACAAAGCCTGAAACTTTGCATATCAGTTACATACATACCCCGCCGCGCTTTTTATATGGTTACACCACCTCATTTAATTATAAAAAGCACTGGTGGACCAGGATCGGAGGAGAAGTTATTAATCATATTATGAGAATTTATGATTTTGAAGTCTCACAAAGACCGGATATCTTAATTGCCAATTCTAAAAATGTTCAAAAAAGGATTAAAAAGTTTTACAGAAGGGATTCGGTGGTTATATATCCTCCTGTTGAACTTGCAGCTTACCGGGACAGAAGACAGAAGACTGATAGTTATTATTTGGTCTTAAGCAGATTAGCAAGGGGAAAGGGGGTAGATGTCATTGTTAGAGCCTTCGGTCAACTGGGTTTACCACTTAAAATAGCCGGTACTGGCCCCGAGCTGGGTAATCTTAGAAAGTTGGCTGCAAGCTGTAAGCTGACAGCTGACAGCTTCCTAGGATGGGTCTCTGATGAAGAGAGAGTAAAGCTTTTACAAAATGCTAAGGCTTTAATTGTAGCTTCAGAAGATGAGGATTTTGGGATAACCTCAGTTGAAGCACAGGCTGCAGGAACACCGGTTATTGCTCCGGCATCAGGAGGATTTTTGGAGACGGTTATAGATGGAAAAACCGGAGTGTTATATGGGGGACCGGGGATGGTGAATGTGGATGCTTTAGTGGAAGTATTACAAAAATTTGATTCCATAAAATTTGATCCTGAAGTATTGCAAAAAAACGCCGAAAAATTTTCCAAAGAAAGATTTAAGAAAGAAATTTTGGAATTAGTCGAAAAGAATTTGACAAAAAATATCAGTTAGGGTAGTGTAGTTTCACTCCTTTATGGATCAGGTTAAACACTTTATTACCCGTGCCACAGAACTTACTGCTTTGTCTGTTTCAAGGCTTATTAAAGAAAAAGGATTTTCCAAAGATGATTTATTAACAGAGGAAGAGTCAAAGGAAAGAGAAAAATTAATAGATCAAGCCGGTGTTGATGCTATGTATGCCTCTCTTACAGACATCCCATTTGTGTTAGAAGTGGTTGGCTCTGAAGGAAGGAAACATGTTCATCAATACGGTGAAGCACTGCCTGTTTTAATGGGTACTTTTGGTAGTGGCGGTAAAAGATTGGATTGTGTTAATGATGTAGTAGAGGGTTCAAAAGCTGCCAAGCTAAATTCCCCCGGTGCAGTTTCTGTTATAGCTGTTGGATCTCATAAAGGTTTGATGCCTACACCGGATGATATTGACTACATGGAAAAACTATTTGGCCCGCCGCAGCTTCAGGGTAAGATTTCTTTGAATAAAAGCTTAGAGGAAAATTTGGCAGAGGTAGTTGATACTTTCAAAGTTAAGCCTTCGGAAATTAATGTAGTGGTAATGGACAGAGACAGAAATGCGCATGTAATAAATGCCTGTCAAAAATTTGGAGTGAATTTAATTTTGATCAAAGCCGGGGACTTTTTACCTTCAATTCTAGCTTGCATGGATCCAAATATGCATCAAAAAAGCCTGCCTGCCGGCCCGCTTCGCCGGAGCTTCAGCGAGGTGAGCAGGCAGGGAATCCACCTGGTCATGGGCAGCGGGGGATTTGAAGAAGGAGTAATGGCTGCAGTTGCTGCTAAAGCACTGGGTGCAGTATGTGAAGGAAGAGGTTGGTCAGGAGATAAGCAAATACAGAGCAGATACATCAAAGTTTGGTCAACAGATGATCTGGTTCCAGGAAAAAGAGAAGATTGTTTGGTATCACTGACTGCAATAACAGGTGATAATACATGGTTTGATTTACCTCCTTTCTATACCTTGACTGTAGACAAAGAAGGTGTAAAGATAGAAAAGCGATTACATCACTAAGGCATGGATATAAATATTTTAAAGCAAACATCTCAAGCTATGGTAGCCCCTGGAAAAGGCATTCTGGCAGCTGATGAGTCTTCTAAAACTATTCAAAAAAGGTTTGACAAAATCGGTCTTGAGTCAAATCCTGATACTAATTTGTCCTACAGAAAAATATTGTTTACTACTCCAGGGGTTGAGCAATTTTTATCAGGAGTAATTTTATATGATGAAACCATCCGGCAATTAATTGATGGGGTAGAAGTACCAAAATATTTAGAAAGTAAGGGGATTTTACCGGGTATTAAAGTAGATAAAGGGGCAGTAGATTTACCAAATTTTCCGGGGGAAAAGATTACCGAAGGGCTGGATGGATTAAGAGATCGTCTGACAGAATATAAAAATTTGGGAGCAAGATTTGCCAAATGGCGGGCTGTCATTACTATAGGCGAGGGCATCCCGACTGACACTTGTATAGAAGCCAATGCTGAGGCTTTAGCCAGGTATGCTGCTTTGTGTCAGGAAGCGGATATTGTGCCAATTGTGGAACCTGAAGTTTTAATGGATGCAGATAACACGATTGATACTTGTTTTGAAGTTACAGTTAAAACTTTGAAAAAGGTTTTTGAAAGATTGGCAGCTCACAAAGTTGCCTTAGAAGGCACTATTTTAAAGCCTAATATGGTAATCTCCGGAAAAAAATGCCCCACACAAGCAGATTCAAAAGAAATTGCCCAAAAGACCATAGAAGCTTTTAAGGAAGCTGTTCCGGCTAATTTACCCGGGATAGTTTTTCTCTCAGGCGGTCAGACTCCGGATCAAGCCACTGAGAATTTGGCAGAGATAAATAAGATTGCCGGCAGTCCTTGGCAGTTAAGCTATTCATATGGCAGGGCTTTGCAGGATGAAGCTTTAACTACTTGGGCAGGCAAAGAAGAAAACACGGCAGCTGCCCAGCAGGCATTCTTAGCGCGTGCCCAAAAAGTCTCCCAAGCCCGCTCTGCAAAACCTGCTTAGCCTCTAGCAATCAGCTTCAATCTAATCTACAATTAGTTTCATGGACAAAAAGGTGATTTTGGAAGTTAAAAATTTAGTCAAAAGATTTGATGGTTTTACGGCCATCAACGATATTTCTTTTAAACTGGAGGAAGGACAGATTTTAGGTTTTCTGGGGCCAAATGGTGCAGGGAAATCTACCACGATATTTTGTATTTTGGGGTTAATTCAGCCTGACGAAGGTTTAATTACTATTTTTAATAAGGATGTAATAAAAAAGAGAGAGCAAATCTTTGGTCAAGTAAATTATGCGGCAGCTGAGTTTAGTTTACCCTGGAATTTGACTGTTTGGGAAAATTTATTAGTATATGCCAAACTTTATGAAGTTTTAGATGCCAAAAAGAGAATAGCAGAATTGTTAGATGTCTTTGAAATGAGTCATGCCAAAGATAAAGCTATCCGGGATTTGTCCACAGGGCTTAGGGCCAGAGCCAATTTGTGTAAGGCTTTGTTAAACAGGCCCAAATTATTGCTGCTGGATGAACCTATGGCCTCAATGGACCCTGATGTGGTGGATAAGGGGATTAACTTAATCAGGAAAATCCAACAGGAGGAAAAAATTACCGTGCTTTATACCTCGCACAACATGTGGGAAATAGAGGAGGTAGCCAACAATGTTATTTTTATCAATCATGGAAAGATATTGGCTCAAGGTTCGCCGCTGGAGTTAACCAAAAATGTATTAAAGTTGGAATCGCAAGAACCGAATTTGCGGGATGTGTTTATTCACTTATCAAGGAGTGATCTATGAATTTTAACAGAATTTTTGCCATTATTTTAAGACACATTTTTTTGACCATGCATCAAATGGAGAGGTTTTTTGATGTGATTATTTCTCCTATCCTGGTGTTAACTTTATGGGGATTTTTAGCCATCTATGTTCAAAATGTTCAGTCTCAAGGCTTGGCCTCGTTTTTACTGGGAGGAATGATTTTGTGGGTAATCTTTGAGAAAGCCTCAACTGATATCGGGGTTAACTTTATGTTTGAAATCTGGGATAGAAATATCATTAACCTTTTGGCTTCTCCTTTGACCTTTGCCGAATATTTAACCAGCCTGGTGATTATCAGCGTGATTAAAATTGCCATTGCCTTTTTGTCTATGTATCTGATGGCTTCTGTTTTTTACCATTTTCAGATCACTTCATTGGGCTTTAGTTTAGCGCTTTTTTGGATCAATCTGGTAATTTTTGCCACCTCTTTTGGTTTTTTAAGCATTGCTTTAGTACTGAGGTATGGTCACTCTATTGGGCCGTTAACCTGGATTTTGCCTTTTTTTGTGCAGCCCTTTGCCGCAGTTTTCTATCCAATTAATATTTTGCCGCCGCTGTTTCAAAAAATAGCTTTTTTTATTCCCATCGCCCACGTATTTGAAGGACTCAGGTTTTCCTTAAAATACAGTCAATTTGACTACAACTCTTTTTGGCTGGCAATTTTACTTAATACTTTCTATTTTGTCCTTTCCTTAGGCTTTTTTGCTTTAACACTTAAGAAAGTATTAAAAAGCGGCAGGTTAGTTAAACTAATTTAAAATATGATAGATGAAAGATTCATTTTTTTGGCTGTAGCCTTAAATTTATACGGAGGATGGAGTTACCTAATAGATACTTTAAAGGGAAAAGTTAAGCCAAACAAAGTAACTTGGCTTTTGTGGGCACTGGCTCCTTTAGTGGCCTTCGGTGGTGCAGTTTCGCAAGGGGTTGGTTTATCATCCCTTATGAGTTTGTCGGTGGGTTTAAGTCCGCTTCTTATATTTTTGGCTTCTTTTTTAAACAAAAAGGCTAATTGGAAACTTACTACCTTTGATATTGTCTGCGGAGCGCTCTCCCTGATCGGGCTTGCTCTTTGGGGGATAACAAGAGTAGGTAATGTAGCAATTCTCTTTGCCATACTGGCTGATGGGATAGCAGCTGTCCCCACATTATTAAAAGCATATCATTATCCTGAGACTGAGAATTATCAGGCTTTTCTGTTTGCAGGAATCGCTTCAATATTAACACTACTCACACTCAAAACCTGGGATTTTGCTCATTACGCTTTCCCTTTATATATTTTCTTTGTTTGTTTTATCTTTATATTGCTAATAAAGTTTAAATTAGGACTGCTAAACAAAATTTGACAGCCTCCTGAGAATAGTTCTATATTTTAAAGTATATGACTGTTGAGACCGGTCTGCCTAAGCTTATTAGACTTGCTCCTAATGAGATGGATGTGGCCTTTATCTTAAGAGAACTAGGCTGCCGGGTAGAAGGGAGAGACTATACTCTAGTTGAAAGAATTGGAAACTGTTTTTATGATCCCGGGCAAGAACTCAGAGCTTTAACTGCAGGAATATTTAATATACAGCAGTCTATTACCAGAGTATTAGGGACAACCATAATTAGTACCCCCTTTGTTTAGTATTATATATTAGTTAAAAT
>CAYSNN010000036.1:0-10087 GCA_964432475.1 uncultured Gammaproteobacteria bacterium | reverse complement strand
TCCTTCAAGGTAAAGTCGAGGTTTCATATAATATAATTTAGTGAAATAAGTTCCAGCCTTAAATTCCAGAAAAGTTATAAAAATCCTAAAGAAACTCGGCTTTGTAGAAGACCGACAAAAAGGTTCTCACCTAATTTTGGTAAGTCCAACCACCAACCGTAAAACTGTAATACCAATCCATGCGGGAAAAACTATAAAAAAACCTCTTTTAAAATCCATTATTGAAGATGATGCAGGTATTTCAATAGAAGAATTTCTTGCTGCTTTGTAGCTTTAGACATTTAGGCAATATATACCGGGGGAACCGGGCGGACCTTTTGGGTTTTGGGTTGGGGCGGTCGGATTAAGGCTGCATTCAACACCTCATCCATGTGTTTTACAAAGATAAACTTCAGATCCTTTTGCACATAATCCGGAATATCCTCTAAATCCTTTTCATTATCTTTTGGCGCAATAACCGTTTTTACTCCGGCCCTGTGTGCTGCCAAAACCTTCTCTTTAAATCCGCCAATCTCTAGAGCCCTGCCGCGCAAAGTTACCTCACCTGTCATAGCAATATCTTTACGTACGGGAATCCTGGTGAATGCAGAAACAATAGCTGTGGTTAAAGCAATTCCTGCGGAAGGGCCATCTTTGGGGATTGCCCCTTCCGGAACGTGAACGTGAACATCTACCTTTTGGAAGAACCTTTCAAGTAGCCCTACATCCTGCCAATGAGACCTGACATATGACATAGCCGCCTGACCGGATTCTTTCATTACATCTCCCAATTGACCTGTTAAAAGCAAACTTCCCTTACCGGGCATCAAAGTCACTTCAATAAACAATATCTCTCCTCCTGCCTCTGTCACAGACAGACCTGTAACCATCCCGATTTCATCTTGTTTCTCTGCCAAAATCGGCAAAAACTTAATTGGCCCCAAAAATCCGTGCACATCTTGAGGTTTTACGATAAATTTCTTACCAACTAAATCTCCTTCTGCTACTTTTCTGGCAACTTTTCTGATTACCGCAGAGAGCTCACGTTCTAAATTACGGACTCCGGCTTCTCTGGTATACTCCCGTATTAATGAACGGACCCCATCATCAGTAAACTCTATCTGTTCGCTTTTTAAGCCATGGTTTTGTATCTGTTTTGGAATTAAAAAGTTATTGGCAATATGAAACTTCTCATCCTCCGTATAACCCGCATAGCGGATTACCTCAAGCCTATCCCGCAAAGCAGGGGGAATGGTATCCAAAATATTGGCTGTTGTGATAAACATTACATGAGATAGATCATAAGGCACCTCTAAATAATGATCTGAGAAGCCTTCGTTTTGCTCGGGATCTAATGCCTCAAGTAACGCTGCAGACGGATCGCCTCTATAATCTGCGCCTATTTTGTCTATCTCATCCAGCATAAAAACCGGATTTTTAGTTCCTGCCTGTTTGATCCCTTGGATAATCCTTCCCGGCATTGAGCCAACATAAGTACGCCTATGCCCTCTTATTTCTGCCTCGTCTCTGATACCGCCTAATGAAACCTTGACAAACTTGCGGCCTAATGCCCGGGCAATAGATTTACCAATAGATGTTTTACCAACCCCCGGTGGCCCGACAAAACAAAGAATCGGACCTTTCATCTTTCCGGCTAATTTGTGTACTGCTAAAAACTCTATAATCCTTTCTTTGACCTTTTTTAATCCGTAATGATCCTCATCTAAAATGCTTTCTGCTTTTTTTAAATCAATCCGGCTATTTTTTTCAACTCTCCAGGGGACATCCGTTAACCATTCTAAAAAGTTTCTGATATATCCTGCCTCAGGATTGTAAGACGACATCTTAACAAGCCTTGAGAGTTCTTTTCTGGCCTTATCCAAAACTTCTTTAGGCATACCGCTTTTTTTGATTTTTAATTCAAATTCGTGAATTTCCTGATGCTCGGTATCCCCTCCGCCCAACTCTTCTTCAATACTTTTCATCTGCTCGCGCAAAATCGCCTCTTTAGTCATCTTGGAAACACGTTCTTGAGTTTGCGAGGAGATTTTTTGAGAGATCTCCATAATTCTTATCTCTTTTGCCAAAAGTTCAGACAGTCTTTGTAGTCTTTCCTGTGCAGAAACCATTTCCAAGATCTGCTGTTTGTCTATTGTTTTAAAATCTATTGATTGAACGATTGAATTAACTAATTGGTTTGGATCATCGCTATAAGTAAAAAGAGACCAGTTGGCAAAGTTGCTTTGGTCAAAAAAAGGATTTCCTCCAAGCTCCAAAAACCTTTTAACCTGCTCTCTGACGGTCCTGACTAGAGCTTCTGTTTGTTCTGATCTTTCGTAAAGTTCAGGGATTTCTTCTATCTCTGCCTCTAAATAGGCTTCGGTTTGAGTAAAGCTTTTTAGGAAAACCCTGCTTAATCCTTCTGCCTGCAGGGTATATTCCCCTTCAGGATTTTTGACAACACGGCGTATCAGACAAACGGTTCCGACTTTATAGAGATCTTTTTCTCCCGGGTCTTCAATCTTGGCGTTTTTTTGTGTGACAAAGACGATTAATTTATCAGAGTTCCACGCCACATCTAAAGCAGCTTTAGACTTTGGCCTGCCGGAGATTATCGGCACAGAATTACCCGGAAAAATAACCGTGTCCCGAAGTGGACCTACCGGCATGGTAGGTTTGAGTGCTATTGATGAACTTGGGTTTTTGATTTCCATCATAGTATTCGTTTAGCAGTTTATCAGCCTGAGTGCTAAAAGTCAATACCCTTTTTAGCTAAAACTCCTTTCTTAAACGGATGTTTAATCTCCTGCATTTCCGTAACTAAATCTGCCATTTTTATAATTTCTAACGAGGCATGATGACCTGTTAAAACTAAATCCAATCTGTCCGGCTTATCCTCAATCAGTTTCAAAACATTTCTTAAGGGCAAAACCTCCGCTGCCACGCTACCTACTATCTCATCTGCTATTACCACATCCCATTTATCAGACATGGCTTCCTTATATAATAGGTCAAAAGCATCCTGTGCGGCTTTTTTGTGTTGGGAAAATGGGATTTTATCTCCTAAAATATTTAAAAAGCCCTTACCGCCTTGGATAATCTTAACCCACGGGGAAAGTTTTTTGATACCGACTAATTCTCCGGTAAACCAAGCCTTTCCAAACTGAACAACCAGACATCTTCGCTTATACCCAACAGCTCTTAACACAAGTCCTAAGGCAGCAGTGGTTTTACCTTTTCCTTCACCCGTATAAACAATCACTAAACCCTTTTCTTGTTCCACACAACTTATTCTAGCATAATTCTAGCACAGAAATTTTAAGAAACGGGTAAGAAAAATTAACACATAGAATACCCACAGGCGTGGCATTTTTTGCAGCCCTCTTCCATCACAAATGAGACTGAGCCGCATTCAGGGCAGAGATCAGCATTGGTATTAGGTTGTAGTGGGTAGGTTGTAGGTTGTGGATCGTTTGTCAAATTCAGCGGCAAAGTCTCTGCTGATTCTTGAGTAAAAGACTGAGATAGATCCTCTGCCAAGACTTTTGCTATAGCATCAGCCAAACTCATGATTCTATTTTTTCCAAATCCTACATGTGAAGCTCCGCCAATTCCTTTAAGTTGTGAGACAATTTTTTTGGCAACAGCCTTTGGATCGGTGTTCTGCGCTCCCCTTGCCAATCTTAGAGACAAAGACACAAGCCTCCCCATAGCCTCGGCATCAGCCATAGTATGCATTCCCCCTCTGCCTACTGTTACGAATACTTCGAACGGCTGGTCTGATTCGTCTCTGTTGATGGTAATAAAGGCCTCTCCGACAGGTGTGGCTATCTTATAAGTTCTGCCCCTTAAAATCATCGGCCTTTCTGCAACAGGAGCAGGAGTTGCACTTTCCTCTGAAGCCTTTGGTTTTAAGGTGGACGATACATTTAAAACTTGTGTGGTTTTTGATCCGTCCCTATAAATTGTAATTCCGTTGCAACCTGTCTCCCAAGCCATCAAATAGGCGTTTTTAACATCATCCCTCGTGGCCGAATTTGGCAAGTTGATTGTTTTAGAAACTCCGTTATCAGTATATCTTTGAAAAGCAGCCTGCATCTTAACATGCCAGACAGGGTCTATTTCCGGAGCTGTCACAAATACTTTTTGCCAATCATCAGGCACATTATCTAGATTAGCTACAGAACCGTTGTCCATAACCTTTTGTGCCAGGTCATCAGAGTAAAAATTCTCTCTTTTGGAAATGTCAGTAAAGGTCTTGTTGGCAATAGTTAGATATCTCATCTCATCTCCTGCTTTTTTAGCCCGGTGGATATATGCCAGAGCAAATACAGGTTCAATACCGGAGGAGCAGTCACCAATTATAGAAATTGTACCTGTTGGAGCAATGGTTGTAATGGTTGAGTTCCTGATAGATTTTGTGCCTTTGTATGCCGTAGATTCCGGTCTTTGTCTAAACGCACTTGAGTCTTTATCCGCATAAATGGAATTTACCCAACTTGGGAACGGGCCACGAATCTCAGCCAAATTCTCAGACTCAGCATGACCCTCTTCATTAATAAACTTCATTACCTTTTCAGCAAGCTCTAAAGCTTGATCAGAGTTGTAAGAAATTTTTAACTTAAACAGCATATCTGCCCAGCCCATTACCCCTAAACCGATTCTTCTGTTTTGATGTACCTGATCATAAATTTGTTTTAAAGTAAACGGATTGGTTTGAACAACATTATCTAAAAAGTGAACAGCCAAATGGGTAATTTTTCCTAAACTTTCCCAATCTACATCTGAACCATCCTCTAAGACAAATTTACCTAAATTAATAGAGCCTAAATTACAAGCATCCCAAGGCGCCAGGGGCTGCTCCCCACATGGATTTGTGGATTCAATTGTCTCCTGGCTGGGAACAGGATTAGCAGGGGAGTCATTAATCCTGTCAATAAAGATCAGACCAGGATCACCGGTATTCCAGGCTCTTTCCACAATCTCATCAAAAACCGCCTTAGCATTTAATTTACCTACTGCCTTACCATTATGAGGGGCGATAAGTTCAAAGTCTTCACCTTTTGCCATAGCTTCCATAAATTTGTTGGTGATTGCAACAGAGATGTTAAAATTGGCAATCTGTTTATCTAAAAGCAAAGTTTTTAGATAAGCGCGGCTACTGTCATCCGGTAAAAGCGGTGCAACACCTTCATATACTGGTTTGCTTAAGTCATCAAGCTCTGCTTTGCACCTGATAAACTCTAATATATCCGGGTGATCAACTCTTAAAATTCCCATATTGGCACCACGCCTTGTGCCGCCTTGTTTAATAGATTCGGTAGCAGCATTAAACACCCTCAAAAATGAAACAGGGCCGGAAGCCACACCACCGGTTGTATTAACAATACTTCCTGCAGGACGCAAGCGCGAGAATGCAAATCCGGTTCCGCCACCTGTCTGATGGATAAGTGCGGCAAATTTAACTGAGTCAAATATTTCAGGAAGCGAATCACCAACAGGTAACACAAAACAGGCTGAATACTGTAAGCCATTCTGTTTGCCGGCATTCATAATTGTGGGGGAATTCGGTAAAAATTGCTGAAGAACCATCACTTTATAAAAATCCAGGGCTGTGTTGTAAACTTGCTGCTTACTAGCGTTAAAATCAAAGTCTGCAGAAGCGATATCATAAGCTATATGCCAAAACCTTTCGGCGACTGTTTCCATCACCTCTAAATTTCCACCCTTGAGTAAGTATCTTTCTTTCAAAATTTTATTGGAAGATTCGGAAAAGATAGGTTGAGGCAAACCTTCAGGAAGATCAGGCATCTTTTTATATCTGGGGGTAAATCTTGTTTCAAAAGTCCTACTGTTTACATCAACTGTTTTACTTAGACCATTTGCCTTGTGTTCACCATTGGTTTTCTTAGATACCTTCGGGGTTGTAATTACTTGTAATATTATATTTTTTTTCATGTTAAAGTTTCAAGCTCCTTTTCAAAATCTTTCGGGTCAGAAAATGTTCTGTATACGCTTGCAAACCTAAGGTAAGCTACGGGATCCAGCTTTTTTAACTCAGATAAAACCCATTTTCCCAAAGCCTGCGAAGGGATCTCCTGTAATCCTCTTACCCTAATCCTGCTCTCGATTTTATCCAATATTTTTGAAACCTGCTCTATCCCCGGCCTTTTCTCTAAAGCCTTAACAAGCCCTCTTTGCAGCTTCTCCCTAATGAAAGGCTCTTTCTTGCCGTTTTTCTTCAAAACTAAAATCTCAACTTTTGCCAAACTTTCATAAGTGGTGTAGCGTTTTTCACACTTTAAACACTCCCGCCTTCTTCTGATTTCTCCGCGGCCTCCAACTGCTCTTTTATCTACAACTTTACTTAGGTCGCTTGAACAAAAAGGACATTTCACAAAACCAATTATACCATAACATATTGATATGTACAACTGTCAATACACAATATGTTGTATAGTTCGACTATACCCACTATTGCAGGTTTTGAACGACTACTTTCACCATCACATCTCCCTGCATAATTTTTTCCACCACATCCATTCCGGTAATTACCTGGCCAAAAATTGTATAGCTTTTAGGCAGTTCCGGATGATCCTCCAGCAAGATAAAAAATTGGCTGCCGTTTGTATTTGGTCCTGCATTGGCCATAGCTACAATCCCCTTTTTATATTCTCTGGTTACCTGCTCATCGGCAAATGTATATCCGGGTCCGCCGGTCCCATTTCCAAGCGGATCTCCCCCTTGAATTACAAATCCCGGAACAACCCTATGGAAAGTTAAACTGTCATAAAAGCCATTAGCTGCCAAAAGCAAAAAATTGGAAGCAGTCTGAGGAACATCAGGAAAAATTTGAATCTGAATAGTGCCTTTGCCTGTGGTGATAACAGCTTTTTTGTTGTCCAAAACTTCAGGCTTTAAAATCCCCGGGAAACGGTCTAATTTTTTAACCTTTTCCAGCGGTAATCCGGAAGGCTGGGGAGCAGGTACCTGGGTAGGTTGGGACTGCTGTTGCGCTGCAGGCTGGGTGGTAGGCCAAACAGTAGGAGCCGGTGTCTGAAGAAGGCTAAAGTCCAAAGTTTGGGGCGAAGGAGAAGGTGAGGCAGAAACACTACCTACCTCCTGTTTAAACTTGGTGAAAGCAAAATACCCTGAGGCTGCAATTATGAAAATAACCAGTAAAGCTCCCATTAATCTTTCATTTGTCATTGCTCAAGGTTTATATCATCACTCCGGCTTACATGCAACCATCTGTTATGCAGATTTAGAGAGAAAACCGCCAATGTATAAACTGCTCCCAAAATAATATCGATTACGAAATGTTCTCCCAAATAGACAATAGATAGCCAGACCCCTAAAACATAAGGCAGGAAAAACAGCGCTTTTTTACCAAAAAAACTGTAGGCAAAAAGCAAAATCAACAGAGGATAGGCTGCATGCAAAGAAGGCACTGCTGCCACCTGGTTTGGATCAAATTTGGTATAAATAGTGGGAAGATTTAATTTTTCCGGAAAGGATTTGAGTATCAGCTCTAAAATCTTTGTTACAGGAGGCAGCATACCAAGCTGGGATGATAGCCATGGAGGGGAAGCAGGAAATATTACATAGGTAATGAATGCCGAATAAGAAAGGATTAGTAGACTATTGGTAAATTTTTTGAAGTAATCCCTGCTTTTAAGCCAAAGTATAAAGGCAAACCCTAAGGGTAAAGCAAAGTGTAAAAAGTAGAAAAACACTGCTAAATAATCGTACCAGCTAATCTGCCCTGCATTATAAAATTTTTCCTGCAGAATAAGTGTCGGTACTTCACCAAAAAGCCACCTGTCCGCCTGAATTATTTCTAAATAATGAACTCTTGGATTTAAATGGTCTGCTAAACTTCTTAAAAAATCATAAGAAATTAATATAAACAAAAATGGTAACCAATCTATTAAAAACTTACGGGTCTTGCGTATAAAAAGACTTCCTAAAATTAAAATTAAAGCATATTTATCAGGAGTGATTCCAACACCTTGCCAGATCATGAAAGCAGTCATACCGATCATATAACAGACAAAGACAGCAATATTTACTTTGTGATAATTCATATAATAATTACTCTAATCTTTGAAAGCTCTATTTTGTTATCTTTAGTCATCTTTAATATATATTGTAAGAAATTTTTTCACGGTTAACAATTTCCCTGAAATCTAAAAAGTGAACAGATTGCCATTAAGCCTCATATTAGGGTTGATTTTTGTGGCGGGATTTTTAGTGGCTCAAACCCAAAAAGCTTACGCTATCACAGTTGCTTCCCAAACTCAAACCTTTTCTGATCAGATAATTACTAATAAAGCCTTGCAGGAACTGGGGAATAATTTATCCGGCACTTTGGGATCGTTTACCTTTAGGGTCAGTGCGGCAAAATCTAATCTAAACCAGTTTAATTTTAACGTGCAAAGCACCAGAGTTTACGACAAAGACAATAACAACTTTTCTATTCTGTCTTGTACCCCTGCAAACTATAACCCCGCAGATCCTTTAGGAGGCATTACTTTTAGCACAGATGGTGTACCCGCGGGTTTTGAGGATGTTACTTTGGATTTCAGCTGCAGAAATTACAATTTTATTCCCGGACACAGGTACTTAATAAGTTTTGGCAGCGCTAATTTTAACGAGGGCAGCGGTCGAATGCTTCTTCAGGGCGCAGCTTACGGCCCGGGCGGGAGCGGGGGGCCTGCTGATTTATTTACCGGCGGGGGACTCCGGTATAGTAATGGTAATTTGTTTGATTATACAAATGGCAGCGGGGTCTGCAGCGGGATAAATTATAAGTGGAATGATCCAACACCTAATCCTAAGAGTGGCTGCAACATTTGGACTTCTGCAAAAGATGATTTATATTTTGTGTTAACTAATACTTCTCCGCCTCCACCGCCTCCCAGACTGCCGGTGGTTTTTATCCCCGGTATCGGCGGTTCGGAGCTGAAAACTGCTCAAGAAATTTTCTGGGCAGATAAAGATGATGGTCATGGTGGAAAATACTCTCACGCTTACCCCAAAGATGAAAAGATCTGGGTTAATCAGGATGAAGCAGTAAAGCTTGGGGATGATGATTATTTTGATATCTTAAAATTAAAAGCAGACGGACAAACTCCGGAAGCGGATTTGACCTTAACGGGCAATTTAACTTCTTTTGGATATGGGGAGATTGACTCATTTTTTACAGAGATGGGGTATGTTAAAGGAACAAACTATTTCACTTTTCCATATGACTGGAGAAAAGATATTAGATCCACTCAGGCTGATTTAGACACTCTAATTGAAACTGCCAAACAAAAATCCGGACAAACAAAAGTTAACCTTGTTGTCCACTCTATGGGAGGACTGGCAGCCCGATACTATATCTCCGATACCGACAAAGCGGCCAAAGTTAATAAACTGATCGAATTAGGAGTCCCCCACCTGGGGGCAGCAAGTGCAATGAAAACATTAATGTATGGAGTTACTCTACAAAAAAACGTTTTTGGTATTTTCCCAATAGGTATTCCTGCTAGTGAGATAAAAGATATATCTCAAAACTCTCTCGGTCTCTTCCAACTATTACCTACTAAAGATTTTTATAAATATTACGATAACTCAGGTGCTGACTACCCTTATCCATTTAGTGACAATCGAGATATCGATAATAATAAAGTAACTGGGACTCTTAATTTTGATCAAACAAAAAATCTTCTTTCAAACTTAAATTACAATATGAATGTTTTCGATTTAGCAGAGCAATTTCACAATCTGGTTGACCCTATTTTAAGTCAAACAAACAACACAAAGATTTACGAAGTAGTGGGTACCGGACAACCTACTTTGGGCCAAATTCACGAAACCTGGTGGATAACCTGGCCGATCAATCTTATTCCCAAAACAGATGAGATCTATATCAACGGAGACGATACCGTACCTTTATACAGCGCCTCCCTGAAAAACGATTCTCAAGATATCTCCGGGGCAACTAAAATTTATTATGTAGAACAAAAACATAGCGATTTGGTTTCACAAAACGGTGCGGCCATGCAAACTGTCAAAGCAATATTAAATGACGATAATTCTTTGCCTGTTGAAGTCAAAGATC
>CAYSNN010000035.1:780-10332 GCA_964432475.1 uncultured Gammaproteobacteria bacterium | reverse complement strand
AAAAGGTCATGAGTATGTATACAGATCCTACAAGAATTAGAGCAACTGACCCAGGGCATGTTGAGGGTAACCCAGTATTTATTTATCTGGATGCATTTGGTTCTGACGACTACCAACTACAAACTACCAACTACAAACTACTTTACTCAAAAGGCCAGGTAGGGGATATTGAGGTGAAAAAATATCTTATAAAAGTTTTAAATGATTTCCTGGATCCAATAAGAAAAAGACGCGCTGAATATGAAAAGCAGCCAGAGTTAATCGATAAAATTTTAAAAGATGGTGCCGAAAGAGCAAGAGTTGAGGCTCAAAAGACTTTATCAGAGGTCAAAAAGGCAATGAGGTTAGACTATTTTAATGATTAACATAGACGATTTTATAAAAGTTGAACTTAAAGTTGGCACTGTATTAGAAGCGGAAGAAGTGGTAGGTTCTGACAAGTTGATTAGACAAGTAGTTGATCTTGGTGAAGATAAACCAAGACAGATACTTTCTGGAATAAAGGAGTGGTATAGTCCAAAGCAGCTAGTTGGTAAGCAGTTTATCTATGTAACCAATCTGGAGTCAAGGAAGTTGATGGGACTTGAATCTCAAGGCATGATTCTTTGTGCAGACGGTAAAAAACCTGTGCCTCTAAAGCCATCTTCAAGAGTTCCCCCAGGCACAAGAATCCGTTAAGCCTGAGTAGTAATTGGAAGCTGACTGTGCTAGAATTGCCCATATTACAATACTGAGTGACTGAAAGGAGTCGAACGTATGGCAAATGGTAAGAAGAGGATAAATCTAAACAAGCGGATTAGCTCTTTGTTAAAGGGATTCGCTGTCTATGTTTTGATCGCTTTTGCAGCCTTAATCTTTTTCTATCAAGTCTCCGGTACTTCAAATAACTCTTCTGAAGTCCCTATTTCGCAAATAGTAACTGATATTAAAGACGGTAAAGTGCAAAAGATCTCTTTAGAAGGGGATAAAGTTATCGCTGAGATTAAAAATAGCGATCAAAAGCTTACCTCACATAAGGAGTCAGGAGAATCTATTTATAAGATTCTAGAGTCATCCGGTGTAGACCCAAAATCAGTCACTATAGAGGTCAGGGATTTATCTATACAACAAGCTTGGGTTGGGATACTCTCTGCAGTGTTACCGGTGGTTATTTTAGTGGGACTGATGTTTGTGCTCTTTAGAAACGCCAGAGAGGCAGGACAGGGAATCTTTTCTTTTGGCCAATCCCGTGCCAGGCTTTTTACTAAGGATCAGCCTCAAATAAAATTTGGCAATGTTGCCGGGGCAGAGGAAGCAAAAAGAGAATTATCAGAGATAGTAGAGTTTCTCAAGACCCCGGATAAATTCAAAGCTTTAGGTGCAAGAATTCCTAAAGGGGTATTGTTAGTAGGGCCAGCCGGAACAGGGAAAACCTTAATTTCCCGTGCTGTGGCCGGGGAAGCAGGGGTTCCTTTCTATTCTATCGCAGGCAGCGAATTTATGGAAATGCTTGTGGGCGTGGGCGCTTCTAGAGTCAGAGATATGTTTGCTCAGGCTAAAAAGAATTCTCCTGCGATTATCTTTATTGACGAAATAGAATCTATCGGTCGCCAACGGGGCATGGGAATTTCCGGAGGACACGATGAAAGGGAGCAGACTTTAAATCAGATTTTAGTGGAGATGGATGGTTTTACTCCTAATGAGAGAGTTATAGTAATAGGGGCTACCAATAGGCCGGACCTTTTGGATGCAGCGCTAATTAGACCGGGTAGGTTTGACAGGAGGGTAGTACTTGGAATGCCTGATTTAGAAGAAAGAAAAGCAATCATTGAGCTTCATATGAAGGGAAAACCCTTTACTAAAGAAGTCAATGTAGAAAAACTGGCAAGGAGAACTGTTGGGTTTTCCGGTGCAGATTTGGCCAATATGTTAAATGAAGCAGCCATTTTAGCAGCCAGAGAAGATAAAACCGCGATAGACAATAAAGATTTAGAAGAGGCGGCAACTAAAGAGAAATTGGGACCACAAAGGAAAAGAATGCAGTCAAAACACGATAGGGAACTGGCTGCTTATCACGAGGCAGGACATGCTATAGTTGGACACTTTTTGAAAAACGTTGATCCGGTTCATCGGATTTCTATTGTTTCCCGGGGAATGTCCGGGGGACACACCCTTTTCCCTCCCACAGAAGATAGGTCAAATGAGTCTAAATCCCGTCTGATGGAGCAAATTTCCGCAGCCCTAGGCGGACAAGCTGCTGAAGATTTGGTTTTTAAAGATATCTCAACAGGAGCAGCATCTGATATAGAGGTAGCTACAAATATTGCAAGATCTATGGTAACCCAATATGGTATGTCTGCTTTGGGACCAATTAACCTAAACCCCAGACCTATGTTTGGTATTTGGAAAGGGCTGGAGGAGGGGACAGAGATGTCGCCGGAGCTTCATAATACGGTAGACAGAGAAGTTAAAAAGATTATGGAGCTGGCATTTAAACAGGCTCAAGCGCTTTTGAAAAAGCATAAAATAAAATTAGACAAAGTGGCCGAGAACTTACTGGAAAAAGAAACTTTGGAGTCAGATGAGTTTGAAAAAATCGTCGGGAAAAAAGTTTCTTAATACTCTAAAAATTGAATGAAAATTATTTCCTTACTTGTTACTTGTTACCTGTTACTTGTTACTTCTGTTTTTGCTTCGGAAAACGATATAGGCTATTCAAGGATAGATCCTGCCTCCTCTTTATATTTTCTGAAAGCTGTAAGAGAGAACCTGGAATTAAATTTTGCTCAGACCGGCCGGGTTAAAATGCTAAGGCAGCTGGAATTTGCAACCAGAAGGTTAAGGGAAGCACGGACTTTGGTTTCAAAACGCGAGGATTTTATACAGCCAACTTTAGAAAGGTATATATCTTATTTAAGTAAGCTTCCTGATAACCCGAGTGGAGGTGATGAGGTAGGGATAAGAATAAAAGAGAGTTTAACTGTTCATTCAGAGGTGTTGGAACAGATACATAGTCAGGCTACTGATTTAAAGGCTAAAATGGCCATCAGGTCTGCCATGAACAGGTTAATCCAAAGGGCAGATGTAGCGGATAAAGCTAAAATACGCATCTGTGACTTTTTTAGCAAAGAAGCTTCTTCTTCAGCTCTAAACCAAACTGAACAGGTGGTGCTTTCTGAGCGCGCACAAAAATGTTTTGATGATTTAAGAGTCAGTAAAATTTGAAATTAAATTTTGATATAACTTCTCAAGAGTATTAATTGTTTTATCAATAGAGTGTAATTTTATCAGCCTTAAGGATGCTTCCTTCATTCTGGCGGCAGCAGGGGGATCATAGAGTATCTTTTTCATCTTCTCTGCCAGTTCTCTGGTTGAACCTGGTTTGACTAAAAAGCCATTGGAAGAAACGAGTTCTATTAATCCGGCCTGTTTAATCCCGATAATCGGTAAGCCAAATAGCATTGCTTCCAAAATAGCCATCGGTTGAACTTCCATGGTTGAGGCTGTAGCAAACAGATCGCCGATACTTATGATTCCGGAGGAAATTAATACCTCATGATCGATGAAGCCGGTAAATATCACCCGATCCTCCAGTCCTAATTTGACAGTTAATTTCTTCAAACTTTTAGTGGCCGGACCATCACCGATGATCAGCAAACTGACATCAGAGTGCTTGTGGGCAATCAAAAAGAAGGCTTTGATTAACACGTCAACATTTTTTTCATAAGATAGCCTGCCAAAGTGTAAAACTACCTTCTGTCTCAATCCGTATTTTTTTCGGAGTGCTCCCTTAGCTTTATTTGACAGCATCTTGGGTTGATTTAAGATAATACCGTTCGGCAAATAAGAAACGGTTTTTTTAAAGCCGTTGCTGTTTAATTCCTGAACCAACATCTTGGAGGGAGCGACTACTATATCACACTGGCCAAATAAGAAGTTT
This sequence comes from uncultured Gammaproteobacteria bacterium, assembly GCA_964432475.1. Classification (GTDB taxonomy): domain Bacteria; phylum Patescibacteriota; class Microgenomatia; order Daviesbacterales; family UBA10151; genus CAYSNN01. The sequence goes on along the minus strand of CAYSNN010000035.1, from coordinate 6,413 downwards.
AAGAAACGTTGGGATACTTTATCCAGCAGTTTAACCGCCAGCCTATACTTAAGTACTCTTAAGTAGTCAGAATCTGAAATAAAGGTATGGACAGTACCTACCAGGGGTTTTTTGAAAATTTTTGATGCCACAACTGCATCCATCCCCACTGTAAAGGCGGTATGAAGATGAATCACGTCAGGGTCAAATTTAGTTAAATATTTAACTACCTTGGGTAAGCCAAACACTCCGATTTTAAATTCAGTATAAAGCATGGCCGGTACTGCCGGCAGGTTTACCATAGTGACGTTTTCAGCTTTAAAAGTTTTTCTTTTAATATCATCATCTTTTGGGGCAAAAATTAAGACTTCGTGTCCTCTTTCCCCTAATTCTTGTGCTTGATTGGCCAGTGATGTAGCTATACCGTTAACTTGAGGCAAAAAGGTGTCTGTAAAAAATGCAATCTTCATACTTCGAAGAATTATATCTGATAAAATAAAGAAATGCACGACAAATGGGAAAAGATTCTTAGGAGTTTTCTTTTGGGTCAGGATTAAGCAGTCTTAGAATTTCATCAACTATGGCTTTTGTTCCACTTTGAAAGTTAATATGCCCCTGGCTATAGATTGGATAATTAAGATAAATTTCATCGATGGCCTTTTTTAGATTTTTAATGTCAGGACAAAATAGGCCTAATTTATTGTTTACTACAAAGGAAATAATACTCTCCTCCTGAGGCCCAACAGCTGTGGTGACAATTAAAGGTTTACCCATTACTGCAGCCTCCATTACGGAACCTGGACCGGATTTTGTAATGGCTATATCTGATTCAGTCATTAGTTTATATATATCATCGCTGAATTTGTGTACTTCCAGGTTGGGTGCGTTTAATTTACTCAGTTTTTCATATAACAACTTATTATGCCCGCAAACAACGGTTATCTTTTTGTCCTTAATATTAGCGGTTAAATATAAAACGATTTTTTCAATATTACCTGATCCAACCCCTCCCCCCATCACCAGTAATTGATTGGTTAATTTTCTGCCTCTTTGAGGATAGAAGTGTGTTCGGACCGGATAACCAAGATTTCTTATTTTAGTTTTGTCTTCAATAAATCTTTCCGCGTAATTTTTAATTACCCGATCAGGAGTAAGGATAAGGTCGGCTTTATCATCAAACAAACTGCGATGGGGGTACCCTAGATCAGTCACCACAAAAATAAAGGGCAGCTTGGTTTTATGAGCTCCGGTTGCCTCTGAATTCATTAGAAAATGGACAGAGACAATAAGATCCGGTTGTTCTTTAGTAATTATTTCTTTAAGACTTTTGCCCCAGATTAATTTTCCTAACTTTCTGATGACTCTAGTGGAAGGGGTATTGTTGGAAAGGTGATAGAAAAAATTCCAAAAAGGCAAAAACGCAGTGGTCATTAGTCCATATATCCGGGCCGGGTTTATTTTAAAGTTGAAGTTGGTTTGTTCCAGCCCATCATATAAAACAACCTCAATCTTTTCTCTTTTTTTTATTTCTTCAAAGATAGCTTCAGCGGATCTTAAATGGCCCCCTCCGGTTTTTGAATAAAATACTAAGACTTTTTTCATTTTTATGTTTTATTTTATCAGAAAACAGGCTATATTAATTATATGGGTGTGATGCTGCTCAAGTTTGGAAGATATTTTATGGTGGTTATAGTTTTTATTGTGATTTTAATAGCTCTAGCAAATTTAATATTTGAAAAAAGCTACCCTTTCTCTGCTTCTATCACATACGGAGTAACCTTTACTCCAAAATATGCCAGGTATTTAAAATTAGATTGGCAGAAAACTTATCTTCAGATACTGGATGATCTTAAAATTAAAAACCTTAGACTGCCAAGCTATTGGGATGTTTTAGAGCGGGAAGCCGGCAGTTATGACTTTTCTGAGACAGATTTTATGTTGGATGAAGCACAAAAAAGGGGAGTGAGAGCGCTTTTAGTAGTGGGTGTAAAACAGCCGCGCTGGCCTGAGTGTCATATCCCCGCTTGGGCAAAAGCTCTAAGTCCGAATGAGAGAAGGGGAAAAGCTTTGCGATATGTTCGTGCAGTTGTGGAAAGATATAAGGATAATCCGTCAATTTGGGCTTGGCAGGTGGAAAATGAGCCTTTTGTATCCTGGTTTGGGGAAAATTGCGGCTTGCCGGACAAACAATTTATAAAAGATGAAATTGAGCTAATAAAAAGATCAGATGCTAAAAGGCCTGTTGTGATTACAGATAGTGGTGAGTGGAGCAGTTGGGTTCCGGCGATGAAATCCTCGGATATCTTAGGCATTTCACTTTATCGGAAATCTCATAATCAAGTTCTGAATCTTTATACTACGTACCCTTTTCCCACCGGAATGTATCTTCTCAAATCAACCCTGGTGAGAAAACTGTTTGCACCTGATAATCAAAAGACTATTATTTCCGAACTGCAAGCAGAGCCCTGGACTCAAAAAGCAGTGCCGGATACTTCTTTTAAAGAACAAGAAAAACTGTTCAGTGTTCAAGACTTTAAAGAAAATATTGAGTATGCCCGTAAAACCGGTTTTGATGAAGTTTACCTTTGGGGGGTCGAGTGGTGGTACTATATGGCAAAACATGGGCTTCCTCAGTATTTAGACTATGCTAAGGACCTCTTAAATATGGGAAGACAATCTTAGTACATGTACCATTGACATACACCATTATTTAGCATATAATGCTATTATGTTAAGAACAAATGTTTATCTGACCGAAGAGCAAGAAAGGGAGCTAAAGATGAGAGCGGCTATTGCCCAAAAGCCCAAAGCAGAGGTTTTGCGTGAGGTGATTGATGAAGGTTTAAAAACTGTTCCTATACAAACTTCTAGTTCTACCCAAGCATTTATAAAACTTGCCAAAATTGCTGAACAGTTTAAGAATAAAGGAACCGCACCTAAAGACTTATCTGTAAACATGGATAAATACACCTGGGATGAGTAGACAATCTTTAATTGTTGTTGCTGATGCTGACTCAATTGTTGCTCAAGCTGTAGCATCCGATTCCAACCATAAATTGACTTTGGATCTAGCGCAAAAACTGGCGGAGCAAGGAGCGCACTTGCTTTTTCCGGCAACAGCAATTGCAGAGGCTATCACCACACTACAGAGAAAATTTTCAGATCCACAGCTTGCTGCTATGACTTTGGAGCTTTTTGCTGATGTCAGTATTTCTATAGAAAATATTGATCAAGAAGTTATCCGGGAAGCAAAGAAGCTGTTTGATCCCAATGCAAGCAAGAAAAACACTTTCTTTGACTGTATAGTCGCAGCTGTTGCTGAAAAGCATCATGCTGACGCAATTTTTTCTCTTGATGACTGGTACAGAAAATTAGGCTTTAAATTGGCTTCCGAACTGTACACAAAATAATCTATTTGTGGGTGATAGTATGGCAAGGATAGGAGACAGGGAAAGACGACAGTGGCAGGATTTTGTTGGTCAGTTTGTAACATCCTGAGGGTTATGTGTATTTAAAATAGCACTCACTTCTGAGATTATCCTCTCTGCACATTGATAAAGCGGGTTTCTGCCAACCGGAATAGCAACCACCTTAACCCTGGCTTTATCACTGCCATGAGCAGTTGACATCTGCCTAACTGCTTGTACCAGACCGGTATTATCTGGTACTCCATAAATTAGGTTATATCTGGGATTTACCATAATGGGCAAAGGGACAAGCCTCGGATCAATTTCATGTAAAACTTGACCCAGCCTTCGTCTTCCCTTAGGAGTAAATAGTCCCAGTGTTGATTCAATATGATGAGGATTTAATAAAGATTCCATCTGTCTAGCTTCCCTGGGAGTTAGAGCCTGCTTATATTCGATCAGTCCTATCAGGTGGAAATAGGTATCACGGGCTGATCTTTGCAGAATAACTCCATCCGGAAAAGAGGTATTAGGTATACCCGGGTTAAGATTAGGATGATTTGCTGTTGTATTGGTAGTATGTGTTGCATCAAATAACTGAAAGGTCTCACCAGGACTAAGGAAAACTCTATCAGGACCACCACCGGTGAATTGAGTAAGCACCCTGGTTGAAAAAGCTTCGAAGTTTCGCCTAAGGTATTGGTAGGCAAGTTCTGCAAAGAGTCTCCCTCTTAAACCTTGGCCTACCTGTTGAAGCGGGCACCGTGTACTAAGTAACCCGGAAACTTGTTCAGCTATTTCGTCCCGGGATTCCATCCGCAGGAACTCATCATATAATGACTTTGGTGTTTCTGTCATACCTACAAGTATATCAATCCTATAGCAAAATAACAATTCAGGTTAGAAATTAGCTTCAAATAATGTTAGAATCCTTATGTGAAACGATTAGTTTTAATAGACGGTAATGCGTTATTACACCGGGCTTATCATGCAACACCCCCCTTAACAACTTCCAAAGGTGAGTTGGTCAACGCGGTTTATGGTTTTACCTCCATGCTGCTTCGGTCCATCAATGACTTAAAACCCGACTTTATTGCCGTAGCCTGGGATGAAAAGGGGCCGACATTCAGACATCAAGCTTATACTCAATATAAAGCCACCAGAGGCCCCAAAGATGACGGTCTTTCTTCCCAATATCCCAGGGTATTCCAAATAGTTGATACTTTAAATATTCCTAAATTTTCCTTAAGCGGATATGAAGCAGATGATTTAATTGGCACGCTTGCCAGGCAGGCTTCTTCAGAGAAGAATCTGGAAATAATTATAGTCACAGGGGATAGGGATATCATGCAAATAATTGATAAAAATATCAAAATATTGATGCCCAAAAAGACTTTGCAGGATGTTGGTTTATATGGAGTAGAGGAGTTTGTTTTAAGGTTTGGTTTTGAACCAAAACTGTTAGTGGATTACAAAGCATTGCATGGTGATGCTTCAGACAATATTCCCGGAGTAGCAGGAATAGGAGAAGTAACAGCTACCAAATTAGTTCAACAATTCGGCACTATTGAGAAAATCTACAAAAGTGAGAATCTTAAGACTTTACCGGAAAGAATGCAAAAACTTTTGGCAGAAGGTGCAGAAGATGCGGTTTTGAGCAAAAATCTGGCTACCTTAGAGTTAAATGCCCCAATAAAGCTTGATTTAGCTGCCTGCAGAGTAACAGATTTCGACCATGAAAAAGCAGTTAAGCTGTTTGAGGAATTGGAATTTAAAAGCCTAATTGCGAGGTTACCAGGAGATGATCGAAAAGCTGATATCGAATATCGTCAATCGGAACCCAAAAACCACACAACTACTGATCTTGATCTGGCTGTTAAGCCTGTTTTGGAAAAAATGTCCAGAATTGGCATAAAAGTAGACTTAGAATTTTTAGAAAAGTTAGGTAAAGATTTGAAAAATCGGTTACAAGTCTTAGAGCAAGAAATTTATTCAAATGTAGGACATGAGTTTAATCTAAACAGCCCAAAGCAGCTGTCGCAGGTTTTATTTGATGAGCTAAAATTGCCTGTTATCAGAAAAACTAAAACAGGTCGTTCAACAGATGAGGCAACCTTGCGGGAACTTGCTGCGGCACACCCTGTCATACCCTTATTTTTAGAATACAGACAGCTTTTCAAACTGATTTCAACCTATATAGATGCTTTACCTAAGTTTGCAGATAGTGAGTCCCGTATACATTCTACC
>CAYSNN010000035.1:0-770 GCA_964432475.1 uncultured Gammaproteobacteria bacterium | reverse complement strand
CAACCTTTAATGTAGAAGGGGCTGCCACCGGCAGGCTTTCTTCACAAGACCCGAATTTACAAAACATCCCGGTCAGGGGGCAGTTAGGGGGAGAACTAAGAAAAGCTTTTGTGGCTGCTAAAGGAAAAATGTTACTTAAAGCGGATTATTCTCAAGTTGAGTTAAGGATTTTGGCGCATCTGAGCAGTGATCCAACCCTTAAAAAGGCTTTTGAACAAGGTTTAGATATTCATATCGCTACAGCCTCAAAGATATTTAAGGTGCCTTTGGATAAAGTCACCGCACACCAAAGAATTATAGGCAAAACTATGAATTTTGCCACGCTCTATGGGCAGGGGGCACATGCTTTATCCTCTCAACTGGGAGTAGACTATGCTACCGCCAAGCAATATATAGAAGAATACTTTGCCCAGTTTCCTAAAGTCAGGGAATGGACGACTCAAATTTTAGAGTTTGGATTCAAAACAGGTTATGTTGAAACTTTGTGGGGCAGGAAAAGGTATATTCCGGAGCTGCAATCTGCCAACAGAATGTTAAAAGCCTATGGGGAGAGAGCAGCGGTTAATCACCCGATACAAGGTACTCAAGCAGATATGATTAAAAAGGCGATGGTAGAGATAGATAAGGAGCTATCAGTCGTCAGTCGTCAGTTGTCAGACAGTCTGAAAGCTGACAGCGAACGAAGCGAGCGGTCGGATAGCTGTAGACTGATATTGCAGGTGCATGATGAATTGCTTTTTGAATGTGATCCTAAGGGGGTAAAAAAGACT
>CAYSNN010000034.1:0-10357 GCA_964432475.1 uncultured Gammaproteobacteria bacterium | reverse complement strand
AATATAAGCTGGAAGTTTTAGTTGTGCTTGACAGTAAGACAACAGATCATACGGCTGAGGTTTCAAAAAAAGCAGGAGCTAAAGTTATTCACACCGGTAAATGGTTGGGAAAAGGAGCAGCTCTCCGGCTTGCGCTTCCATATGCCAGAGGTAATATAGTTGTCCAAATGGATGCTGATTATCAGTTCATGCCTTATGATATTCCTAAACTTGTAGAGCCTCTTCTTCATGGGTATGATGTTTCATTGGGCAGCAGATATGAAAAAGGCGGCAATCCTGAAAAAGGGTCTGTGACAAAATTGAGACGTTTTGGAATTTTTGGACTCTCGCTTCTTACCTCACTCTTTAGTAATCAAAGAATTACAGATATGCCGGCAGGATTTAAGGCATTTAAAAGAGAGGTTTTGAAGGATATTGATATGCAAATAAATCATTATGGATATGAGGCAGAAGTTATTATTAAAGCAGCTCAAAAAAAATATAAAATTGTTTGTGTTCCCATTGATTACAAAACCCGTGTAGTTGGTAACTCAAAACTGATTCCTTTTAAGGATGGTTATTTATTTCTAAAGACTATTTTAAGTATTGGCTTGAGGGGATAATGAAAAAAAGAATTTTAGTCACAGGTGGAACTGGTTTTATTGGAAGTGCTTTAGTTAAGGCTTTAGTTAATAACGGAGAAAGTGTACGAGTTTTGGATAATCAATCCCGTGGATCGATGAGAAGGCTTGATGGCCTTAAGGATAAGTTTGAAATGATTAAGGGCGATATAAGGGATCCAAAGGTGGTTGAGAGGGCGTGCAAAGGAGTAGATTTAGTTTTACATCTTGCTTATATAAATGGAACAGAATTTTTCTATACTAAACCCGAGTTAATTTTAGAAGTGGGGGTTAAGGGGATGATAAACGTGTTGGATGGTTGTATAAAGCATCATGTACAGGAATTATTACTGGTTTCAAGTTCTGAAGTTTATCAAACTCCACCGATTATACCTACTCCGGAAACAGTTCCCTTAGTTGTTCCGGATCCTTTAAATCCAAGATACTCGTATGGCGGAGGAAAAATTATCAGTGAACTGCTGGTCCTAAATTACGGAAGAAAGTTTTTTAAGAGGGTTTTGGTCGTGAGGCCGCATAATGTTTACGGTCCTGATATGGGGTGGGAACATGTGATACCACAACTGACTTTGCGTATTAAAAAATTAGCAGAAAATAAAAGAAACGGGAAAATTAATTTACCCATACAGGGGTCTGGGAAAGAAACCAGGGCTTTTTGTTTTATTGATGATTTTACTCAAGGACTATTAAAAGTTCTAGAAAAGGGTAAGCATTTAGGAATTTACAACATTGGTTCAATGGAGGAGACCTCTATAAAGAAGCTGGTACGAGAAATCGGCAGATGTTTTAACAAAGAAATTAAGTTGATGCCCGGAAAATTGACTAAAGGAAGTACTCTCCGTCGTTGTCCTGATACCACTAAATTAAAAGGATTAGGTTTTAAACCCAGTTACAATTTAGAAAGGGGTTTACAAAAAACAGTGCAGTGGTATAATACTTTTGCCCATTTACAATTTAAAAATGACTAAGGAAAAAAATAAATCTGTCTTCGGAAGTGGCAGCAGCAATGTAGTAGAAAATTGCCAAATTTGTAGCAATACCAATTTAAAATCCGTTTTGTTTTTGGGGTATTTACCGCCTGTCAATCAACTGCATATTATTGGCTCGCAACCTAAGGAACAACCCAGTTATCCGGCGCAGTTACTTTATTGTCCAAAATGTCATTTGGTACAACTGGGTTTAGTTGTTGATCCTCAAATAATTTTTCCTAAGGAATATCCTTATACAAGCGGGACTACAAAAGTATTAAGGGATAATTTCGCTGATTTAGGGCGTGAGGTAAGGAAAATTGTGGGTCTTAGTACAAATGATTTGGTGGTTGATATCGGAAGTAACGATGGTACATTGCTTAGTAATTTTGTTACCTTTGCAAGGGTTTTGGGGATTACGCCCGAAGATATTGGCAAATTGGCTATTGAAAAAGGTATACCTACCATACAGGATTATTTTCGCGCTGAAGTTGTTGCTAAGGTAAAAAAAGAATACGGAAAAGCAAAGATCGTCACTGCAGCTAATGTATTTGCTCACATTGAAGATGTAAATGGAGTTTTAGATAATATTATTTCACTGCTTTCTCCTGATGGTGTATTTATTTCTGAGTCACATTATCTTTATCCTTTGATAAAAACAGTTCAATATGACACTATCTATCATGAGCATTTAAGATATTATTCATTGGCCAGCCTAAAGTATTTGATGGAATCTCACGGGTTAGAGATCTTCCATGTTAAACGCATACCTTCGCACGGAGGCTCCATAAGAGTATATGCCGCTAAAAAAGGTGTATATCCAGTCGATAAGAGTGTTTCCTCGATACTGAAAAAAGAAAAGGATGTAGTTATTGATATTAAAAATTTGGTTAAATTTAAAAATCGAGTAGTATTATCAAAGTTAAAACTGCAAAAATTACTTTTTGATATAAAGAAAAAAAGAAAAAGAGTTTTTGGAATAAGCGCTCCTTCAAGAGCGAGTACCTTGATTAACTATTTAGGCTTAGATCAGGATATATTAGATTGTGTTGTAGAAATTAAAGGCTCTTATAAAATAGGAAAATATATCCCGGGTACAACAATACCCATTCTTGAAGAATCCGTATTATTTAAAGGGCAAGCTGATTATGCATTGCTTTTATCCTGGCATATTGCAGAAGAACTAATGCCAAAATTAAAGCAAAAAGGATTTAAGGGTAAATTTATTATTCCTTTACCGGAGCCTAGGATTGTTTAAATAATATAACATTTTGCTATTTTTTGAATTCCTTCTCTTTCTTGCGCAGACCGGTTTTCTAATTCACCATTCTTTTTTAGCTCCCATGCATGAACGTGAGATAAGAGAATTGGCTCTTTTTGTAACAATTCACCCACAGGTGAATGCCTTGGTACATTATGCTCGCAAATTAACCTGGCAATTAAATTCTTATCATTGGTCATAATAGGAAATTCTTCTTTTTTAATAAGCCCTCTTTTTACTGCGAAAGGAGTAGTATCTTGATAATCTAGCAGATATTCTCTATGAAGATCATTCTCCCCGCTATACATAAATACACTTCCGGTTTCCCCTTTAGGTACATCCTGATCTATCTTATCCCAGATCTTGTTAAATACCGAAATAGAGCGGAAAGTAGAATACTGCAGTAATATTTTATTTGTAACATAAACATTAAAAATTAAAAATATAAACATTATCCAATTGATATATCTTGATTTGATAAAAGAGAAACCATAAGCTAAAAGCCCAACTACACCAACAGCTGAAATTGCATAATAACGCGATTCGACCGGCATTCCTGACCGTGCAAAAGACTGAGTAAGGAAGTTAGGCAGGTAAAATAAAAAAATCCAAAGATACAAAAACGAGATCACTTTATATACTTCACTTTTCTTCCAAAGAAAAAGAGTTATCAGTAGGGGTAAAATAAAAAGAGATACTACCGTTGCCCAGAATACAACCTCCTTAGGAAGTAATGCCCAGCCAAATAACGGATTTTGTAGGACCGAAATTAAATTACCAAAATTGAACAGAAATATATTTTTTATATACTGGGAAAAATTATCTGTTACACCAAAATATTTATGGAATATAAAAGTTGTTATTGGAATTAGTGGTAATAACAGTATTGCCCGAAGAGCAAAAAAGGTTAGCCGTTTAAAACTAATCTTCTGATAAACTGACAAAAATTCCCATATTAGTGCTAAAGGTAATATCATAAGTCCTCTACCTGGATCAGCTAGTATACAAAGTGTGAACAGAATTAAAGCAAGCAGAAAATGTTTTATTGATTTGAACCCTTCTGATTTAACCCAAAAATAGAACCCTAAATTTATCAGGACAATGTTAAATGCTGAAGCTTGTGGACTTACCCAAATTATGGATTCAATGCCTACAACAAATACGGCAAAAATCAAACAAGCATAGAAAGCTACCTTTTTGGAGTTAGTGATGGCGAACATAAGTGGCCACAGACTAAGTGATTGGGCAATCTTTATAAGATAACCTAAAAATTGCCAGGGATAGGGATTAAATTTAAAAAAAGGGGCAAAAATTTTGATTTCTAAGACACTTCCAGGATGAGTTCCAAGCCACATCGGGCCGTTGATGAGATCTGGATAATATAGAGCTCCAAGAATTTGATACCAATCATCTAAATATAAATGGAAATTAAAAGCATGATTAAAACTTAAGGCAGATAAAATAATAACTAATATGATAACTTTTGATTTATCATTTAAAAATATGCTATTTAAGCTAAGTATAGGCATGACGTGGATATTATTGACCTTATTTATTTTTACTCACTCTAAAAACTATATGGGTGAAGGGATACCAGAAGGGTCTTTTCAGTTTGATATAATCATAGTCTGCAGAGAGTTTTTTGAATAATTGTTTCCATTCTTTGGCATATCTAAAAGATAGTGGTACGGCAAGATCATCATAGTGTAATTTGTTAAGTACAATATCAAATATTTTTCCACTTATACTTGGTTCGAATTCAAAAATAAATACATTTTTTCCAACTCTAAGTGCTTCTTCTACTATCTGCTCCTGTTTAGATTTTTCTATGTGATGCAGGACATCATTAAATAGCACTACATCGAAGCTTCTTTTAGGAAATGGAAGTTTTTCACCTTTTATCTTTACGAATGGAATATCGTAAACTAAATAGTTTTTAACATCAGCGCAGGTAACTTTGAGGCCTAACTTTTCCTTTAATAGTTTAGCAACTATGCCTGTTCCACTACCCACATCTAACGCTTTCCCGTTACTTTTAAACCAGCTTCTATAAATTGAAACTATTAAGTTGGCTCTGTATGGTGTGGTAAAACTTGATATATTAAATTTTTTCATAGTGTCTTAAGCAGTTCTTCGCGTGCTTTCGTAGTAAGATTTATAAGGTGATCCTTGCCTTCAAGCTTAAAAACATATACATTATCTACAGGAATAGGATCCCTAGCTTCGCCATAGTGCCTAATAAAAGCCTTTCCGTCTTTGACAGCAGATATCACTTCTTCCCAGGACTCCATTGCTAATGGCACTTTATTACTATCAGTAATATTATAAAGTAGAGCCAAGTGTGGCGGTAAACCGAAGGTTATAGTATTATGTACTATATTCCCATTCGTGCCATCACCGACAAAATAAAAAATTGATACTTTATCTTTTTTGCCAATTTCCGGGATATATGGAAAAGATGCCCATATTTTATTAGAAGTTTCTTGGCCATGTCCTGAAGATACCAATTGGTATTCGTACATTCTTGTAGTGTAAATATGCATTATTAATAAAGGAATAAATGCCAGGAAGATGAAGGTTTGATTATGTTTACTTTTTCCTAAACTTATTATACCAGATAAAAATAAAGCCGCGCCAGCCGCTCCAACAATAAGATATCTGTTAGTTGTTAAATATAATTCAGGTCTCCACAACCAAGCATATAAATAAGACAGTAATATCCATGTAAGCGATAGGATAAGTAAGGTTGCGGTAGATTTTAGCTTTATGTTTTTAATTATAAATACCAGACCTAAAATAAATATATAACCACCTATTAATAAAAGTGAGTTATAAGTGGCTGAAGAGAAGGTGGAAATATTACCCCGATAAAAAATGATCGTAATAATTGTCCATATAAATGTTAATACAATTAGAGTAGCAAAGAAACGCTCCTGCAAATTATTGGTTAATTTCATAAGGAATACAGATATTATAGTAAATATTAGAAAAATTGGTAAAAAGATATTTATAAGGAAGTTTGTGATAGATGAGATTTGGCCCTGGAAGGGTAAAATGGCATCCGGAATAAATATACTTCCAAAAGATGCCAATGGATATGCCAGAAAATCGTATTGTCCATTACTGAGAAATAATTTGAAAGTATTTATACCTTCTCTAATCCTGTCAGCAGCCTCGGTAGGTTGTCCAAACGAAGCACCGGTAGAACGAATGAATAAAATAGTAATCAGCACTAGAGTTAGCCTTATGAAAGATTTTCGGAAAAAAAGGAGATCTCTTTTTTGGAAATTCCAAAAAACTTCGAGCAAAATAAGTAAGGGGAATGTAGCATGCATTCTGATAGAAGAGGTGATATAGGCAAGGTATAAAAGAATTATTGCAGGAACTAAAAATATCATTTTTCCTTCATCCTTAGATCTTAAGTAAAAATATAGAAAAAGACTAATAAAACCGATGGCTAAATAAGAAGTCATATTAAAAACCCAATTGGTTGTATCAAAACCGGTTGTTGTTACTGAGAAAAAAAGAACTGCAAAAAAAGCAGATAATTTATTTTTAGTAAGATAAAAAGTAATGGGGAAGAGCGAAAAAGCAGCAAAAAGCCTAAACAAATATGAAGTTAGATAGTAGAAAGTAGAATTATAATTGTAAAGTTGAGCCAATAAACCCATAAAAACCTGAGTTGGTCCGTAAGGAGACAGGTATTCGTGTAAATGTTTTGAAAATCCTGCAGAAATAGATCCGACATCCATGACATACATATAGATTACTAACCAGTCATCACCAAATAATGCCAAATTAAAACTTGGGTAAAGAGTAAATAAACTAATCAGTAATATAGGAAAAATAAATAAGATAAATTTTGACAACTTAAGCATAGCTGAATATTTTAGTTTAACATCTATTCTACCATTTAGATTAAAAAAATAATACTCTAATAATCTGAAATTTTTGAAACTTTTAACCCAATTTTAACTTCTGATCAATTCTAATTTTAGTTTTAAGGCTGACAAAAAAGTATCAAAGACCACTTTCAATTTGGCATTTTTTACTTCCCCTTTGGATCTAACATGGTAGTAAGAGGGAGCTTCATCGATCTTTAAGCCTTTCTTGGTAAACTTGACAACAATTTCTGTTAAAATAAAAATTCCACCTGTCCCTTTTAATTTTAATTTTTGGACCTCTTTTCTTCTCCAAATATTTACCCAGCCGACATCTATCCAGCGGATGCCGAACAGAAATAACAAGAGCAAGAGATAGCTATAGGAAAAAATAATTCTTTTGATAGTATAATCAGGCCTACTGCCCCTGTAACCTAAAACCAGATCATTTTTAGACATAATCTCAAAACAATGCTTCATGTCCGAAATTAAGAATTGTCCATCTGCCGGCATATAAGCAACGTAATCTTTTGTGGCTGTTTTAATTCCTGTCAGCATGGCTTTTGAGTAGCCGCCATGCTCCTGATGGATTATTTTTAGCCTAGGATTTTGAGCAGCTAACTTATCCATAATTTGGCCTGCTTTATCATTCGAACCGTCATCAACAGCAATAATTTCCCAGTCCTTAAAATATTTGGGCAAAGTTTTTAGGGTATCTTTAATAACCCATTCAATATTTTCCTCCTCATTATAAGTGGGAATAACAATAGTTATACTCGGCATAATCTATAATGATTTATACAGCTAAGGCTATTGCGAATGCAAGCATTTGTTTTTATGATAGTATTGATCTTAATTATGGACAAAGGCCCGCTGGTATCGGTTGTTATAACTACAAAAAATGAGGAAGGTGTCATAGGGAGACTGATTCAATCCATAAAAACTCAAACCTTTAAGAATAGAGAAATTATTTTGGTCGATAATAATTCAACTGATAAAACTCTAGACATTGCCAGAAAGATGAATGTAAAAACATATGCAATTGGTCCTGAAAGGTCTACTCAGAGAAATTTTGGGGCAAAGGTAGCTAAGGGTAAGTATTTACTTATTCTGGATGCTGATATGGAACTTACCCCTAATGTGATTTCAGAATGCGTTCAGTTGGTAGAGTCAGATAAGAAAGTAGGGGAGATAGTTATACCTGAAGAGTCGTTGGCCGCAAATTTTTGGGGTAAGGTAAAGGCTTTTGAGAGATCATTTTACAACGAGAAGGGTGATGAGTTAACTGATGCAGCCAGATTTTTTAAAAAGGATGTTTTTTTTAAAGCAGGTGGATATGATGAAACTATTACAGGTCCGGAGGATTGGGACTTACCTGAAACCATTAAAGAGCTTGGGATTAGGGTAGGAAGAATTAAATCAAAGATTTATCACTATGAGCGGATAAATTCACTTTTTTCACTCGCTTTCAAAAAATTTTACTATGCAAAGCTTGCTCACAGATATTTAAAAAAACATAATATTCCTGTTATTTCTGCAAAAACTATTTATTTTTTAAGACCGGTATTTTATAAAAACTGGAAAAAAATTTTATTACATCCAGTACTATCATTAGCAATGTTTTTAATGTTATTTTTAGAATTGATAGGAGGAGGGTTAGGTTATGTAGCAGGAAGGATAAAAAAGACATGAAGGTACTGGAAATATCTGCCCATTTTTCTCCAAATTTAGGCGGAGTTGAGACTCATTTGTCAGATTTAATCAAAGAATTAATAAAAAAAAATTGGCAAGTCTTTGTATTAACCTACCGCCCATTAACTTCAGAAGCAAAATGGGATATATATGAAAAGCATCATAATTTAATAATTTTTAGGCTTCCCTGGATTCCCGGATTATTTTACCATTTAGTACACCATCCCTTTTTAGAATTTTTATATCTGTTTCCCGGCCTTTTTTTTGTTACTCCATTACTTATATTAATATTCAAGCCGGAAGTGATAAATGGTCACGGTTTGGTGGCTGGTTTTGTTTCTAGTTTTTGGGGATGGATATTTAAAAAAAGAGTAATAGTAACTACTCACAGCATTTATAGCTTCCCCAAAAAAGGGCCATACAGGGAATTTGTTAAATGGATTTTCTCTAAATCTGATTTTGTTTTAGGTTTATCTAAACAGGCTGCCGGTGAAATTAAATCCTTAATAGGATCCGCTAAAGTAGATAATTTTACTTATTGGATTGATTTAAAAAAGTTTAACAAAGTGAAAGAAGCAAAAAATAAACTAGGCTGGAAAGAAAAATTTGCTGTTCTATTCGTTGGCAGATTAGTTGAGGAAAAAGGTGTTTATGAACTATTGGAAGCAGGGATTATGTGGGATAAAAAAATCACTTTAATTATCATAGGAAGCGGACCGCTTGAGAAAGAAGTAGAAAAAAAATGTAAGACGTACAAAAATATTATCTTTTTAGATAGAATTGATCAAAATGAAATGCCGCTTTATTACAGTGGAGCAGATGTGCTTATTGTTCCATCAACTTCTGAAGAAGGCTTTGGCAGGGTTATAATAGAATCACTGGCTTGCGGCACGCCGGTTATAGGGGCAAACAGAGGTGCAATTTCCGAAGCAATGAATGATAGCGTAGGTAAACTTATAAATGTAAATCCGATTAATATAAAACAGGAGGTAGAGTACTTTTTTACTCATCCAAATGAACTAAAAAAATTAGCCGGAAATTCAAGAGAATTTGTGGAAAGAAGATATTCTGAAAAAAATGCAGATAAAATCATCAAAGCATATACAGGATAGTATTGATGAAGAATGAAGATTCAGGTAAACTAATGATGGAATTTTATTTTTATAAATGTCGATAAAATCCTCTGTTTTTTTCGCTACATTCTTAGTGCTATTAGCATTTATATTAAATTATTTTTTTCTGGAGGGTTTTTTTGGTTACGGATTAGTTAATGAGGATATTCCATATCTAAGTAATTATAAAACCAATATTCATATGGTTGACAACAATTATTTAGTTAGAATTTACAAAACCTGGGTTCATACTGGTCTAAATTGGGCCCATCAGATAATGTATGTCGGTACCATAGATGAACTATTCCCATATAACTGGGAACTTATACAAAAGTTAAATTTTATTTGGAAGGTTTTAGCATCGTTAAGTATATTTCCCTCTTTATGGGTATTAACAAGACGCAGAGCATTAGCTACCTTGGCCGCATTATTATATGCTATTCTTCCTTCAGCAAACGGATCTTTGGGAATTAACGTGACCGGGACAGAATATTTGGGGGTAATTTTTTTAAATCTATTTATAGTTTCTTATTATTTCTTAATTAGAAATCAAAAAAGTATTAAGCTTTTGTTATTTTCTTTTGCCCTATTATACATGGCAATTCTTTCAGCATCCACGAGAATGATACCAATTTTTGTTTTATTGGCTATAATCGAGACCATAATGGTTGCCTGGGGTGTATCAAAATTTAAAACAACACTTTTAAGGACAACCATTTATTTTGTACCGTTTTATCTCGCAGTCCGTTTGGTTGACCCGGGTACTTTCGGAAGAGGAGATATTTACAATAATTTATTAAAGGATCTTCTAGCCGGAAACTGGCAG
>CAYSNN010000033.1:0-10416 GCA_964432475.1 uncultured Gammaproteobacteria bacterium | reverse complement strand
TCTTTCCGATCTCCTCTTTCCGATTGCTAAAAAGAGAGCAAATGAAGTAACAGACAGCAAAAACCAGACATTCAAATGCGCATCAATTGCCCAAACTCCTGCATAAACCCTCAAGACAAATCCCGCTGCAATAACCAAAACATCCAGTAAGATTATTCTTTTTAGATAGCTTGAATAAACAAGCTGCAGTAGTAAATAAGTGAGGGAGGCAAAAAAGAATGCGGGGGAAAGCTGATACGATATTGGTAAAAATATAATGATGGAAAGCAGAGCTGTCCCAATTGCTAAAGGCACAGGAATTAATCCGGAAGCAATAGGGCGTTTCTTTTTAAAAGGGTGAAGCCTGTCTCTTTCGACGTCAAATACATCATTTAAAAGATAGGTGGCTGATGAGAAAACACAAAACAAAAAGAATGCCTCTAAAGTCTTAAGTTGGTTTACTGGATCAGATAAGGTTCCGGAAAAGATTAGTGCTGCAAAAACAGCAAAATTTTTTATCCATTGTCTGGGTCGGACTGCTTTGAAAAGCCCCCAAATAAATTTAACCATAAGATAGTGCCCAGCAGAGCAAACGCTACTAAGCTTGCTGCAAATAATTTACCCTGGGATGATAAATTGAGAGCAGCTGTTCCTAAGATAACAGATCCCAAAATATAAAACAAGGAGATTTGCCGGTGGGTCAAACCTTTTTCTAAAAGCTTATGATGCAGATGCCCCCTGTCGCCCCAAACAGGTGATTTTCCCTGTAATATTCTTCTTGAAAATGTATAGGCAAAATCAGTTGCCGGAATAAGAAGTACCAGTCCTGCCGTTGCAAGTTTTGCACCCGATAAAATTGCCAGTACCGCTATCATAAAACCTAAAATTGTCGAACCGGAGAAGCCGGGAAAGATCTTTGCCGGATACCAGTTAAAGATTAAAAGACCAAAGGATGTGCCCGCTGTAATAAAAGACAGTTTAGCGACATTTATCTGGGAAAGGTCTTGTAAAGAATTTAGTTTTAAAGAAAGCAGGCCTAAAATTATGGCTGCCACACAGACCACCCCCGGCATTTGTCCGTCAACCCCTTTTGACCAGTTGATCATATTCATTATCCAAACTATCCAAATTATGCCTAAAAGCTCCGGCAGGAATTTAATAGCATCAAGGTGGATAATCCCTCCTAAGGGATTTGTGATAAAGCCTATACTGATTCCGCTTGAAACAACCACGGTTGCTGCAATAATTTGACTAATTAGTCTTAAATAGGGAGAAAAATTTTTGTATTTATCATCCAAAAGTCC
Organism: uncultured Gammaproteobacteria bacterium; assembly: GCA_964432475.1. Taxonomy (GTDB): domain Bacteria; phylum Patescibacteriota; class Microgenomatia; order Daviesbacterales; family UBA10151; genus CAYSNN01. The sequence goes on along the minus strand of CAYSNN010000033.1, from coordinate 9,133 downwards.
GATCAGAAGCAGGATTGTTAAGCTTATCAAAACTCCAAAAGTAGTTTTTTCTAAAGGAGTGGAGAATAAAATTGTTGATAAAAGCGCAATAAAAACTGCCAATCCTCCGGCTCTCGGGACTGTCCTTGTTTGGGTATGAGCAGGATGGGGACGGAGTTTGGGATTATCCAGCAAATTAAATTTTTTGGCCAAGTTTATAGTAGGAGGAATGGCAGCAACAGTGATGAGAAAAGAAATTATGGCAGGTAAGATATATTCCATAAACAAGTTTTAATAGACTCAGATAAAGATCAAAACTATTTTTAAAAAAGCAACGGTCAGTAACAGGTTTATCAACAGAGAAGAAAAAAGCAGAATTTTTTTAAAGAATGTTTGGGAATTATGAAGCTGCCAGGAAATAATCAAATTAAGTAGTGTTATTAAAATCACACTTGCCGGTATAACCAGCAGCTGTTCACGGTTGACCAGTTGGTTTTCCCCCCAGGGAAGAGAATAAAAAAGCGGTAACTTTGGAGGTAAAGATTTACCGGAAAGTAAAATAAACATAGCGATAACTACAGAGAGCACTAGCGGCATCAAATTTGATTTAAACATATTTTACGCCTTTTCCAGTAAGCGTGTTTTGTTCGTTACTCTAAATTCCAATTTTTTACCAAACATTAAAGAAGTTTGGGCATCAATGGCCGGTACAGAGGATATGGTAATTAAAATGATTGGTACTAAAAGCCATTGGATATATGACCAAATTATCTTAAATATAGACCAATTTTTTGGCCTCTTTGGAGCAGTCTTTTCGTGTACAAAAATAGTGGCAAATAGTCCAAAAAAAGCAGCTGTCAATATCCAGGATGAAATAATTGGTAAGTTGACTGATAATACGGATGCTTTAAAATTTGGATTAACTAGTGGTATGAATAAGCTTCCAAACGTAACAAATAAAGCTAGAAACCCCCACTTTAAATCACCCCAAACCTTAAAAAGCAATTTATCTGTTTTGTCCCAAAAGTCTATTTCCTGTCGGAAATATTGTTTGACAATGAAAGGTATATGTTCAACGCCATACGCCCATCTTTTGATTTGCAGGTATTGATTTTGGAAGGTTTTGAGTAAGGTTGTATCCTGGACAGCATCAGCCGAGATCGGCAGGAAATGGGGGACGACTTTATAATCCCCGTTAAAATGATAGTAAGCCTTCCAATAAAAACCATTATCATCGTTTACTTTATCCGGTATCCAACCTCCAATATCCAAAAGAGCTTTTAGAGAAATGGACATGGAGGAATAGTTCATATACTTATCAGAACCTACCATCTCAGCCAGTTGCCAAAATGAAGTACCGGAGGCCATAAGACGCATGGGGGTGGGAGTTTGCCAATAGTTATTATGGTATAAAAACACGCCGGTAAAGGTTCTTTTGTCTCTCTCGTTTTCAGGTAAAGACAGATATTTATGCAATGCCCCGGCCAAAAATTGTGTATCTATTACAAAGTCTGCGTCTAAAGTTGTTACAAAGATATTTTCTAAGTCTATTCCTTTAACTTTAAGTTGAGGAACAATATGTTTGATCATCCAGTTTTTATTAGATCCTTGGCCGGCAACCTCACCCGCTAAGTTGTGGGGATGAATAGTGGTAAACACTCCGGCAATTTTTGGTGTAATTTGTTCTTTTAGGAACTTTTCTGTCTCGGCAATCTTTTGGGGGTCGTCCCGTTCCTCAAAACCAACTGCCAGTAAAATTTTCTTTTGCGGAAAACTAGAAGTTAGCAGAGCTTTAAAGGTGGGAGAAAGGATATAAAGGGCCTCTTTATATGTAGGCACTAAAACTAAATGATAATATTTATCCCATTGGTCCGGGTAGTCTCTTTGAAGAAGCCCTAACCAGTCCTGACTTTTAGCCCATTCCATCTTTTTATAACCGATCAGTATCAAAACCCCGATTCTTAGGGCTGTAAGCAGCCAATAAACATCAGCAATTAAAATTAAATAGGCTACAGCGTAAGGTAGTGTAAATGAAAGCCAAATGGGTGAGGTTAAAGCTAGCCAAGTTAGGCTACCCGGTAAAATCTCAAGAAATCTTTCAAAAGCGTCTTCATGTTTTAAGACAAATTCCTTTTCTAATTTTTTAAATAATACAAACCGTTGAGATAATAGGTGGTGGGTAATTAAGCCAAGTCCTGATCCGATTAAGAAAAAAGATGCTAAGACATTTACCCCTCCAGGCAATACTCCCTGGCCTAAAAAACCTATAATTAGTCCGGTAATTGCCAGACTGATACCGATTAGGCTATAGAGGACTTTTTTAATCAGCCTCCTAAATACTTCGGCTAAATAAAAAAAGGACAGGAACCCAATGAAAAGCACTAATAATATACGCATAGTAGCTACAGACTGAATACTATTTTAACATTTTTGGTAGTTTGAAGAGCAACTTTGTTTAAGCTCAACCCTTTTAAATCAGCAATCATTTGAGCCACCTCTCTCACGCTTGCTGGTTCGTTCCTCTGTCCCCGTTTACTCTGGGGAGGCAGAAAAGGGCAGTCTGTTTCCAAAACAATGCGTTCAAGCGGTAACATTTTAACTGCCTCCCTTAAATATTCGTTTTTTGGATAAGTAATAGTAGCTGCAAAAGAAACTAAGAAATTTGTATTATGGATTATGTATTTTGTATTATGGGGAAGGCCGGAATAACAATGGTATAAACCGAACCAATCTTTGGTCATTTCTAATACCTCATCCCAACATTCAGAATTTTCAGGATTTTTAGTGCGGTCATCCCTGCAATGGATAATTAAAGGAAGATTTAGTTTCTTTGCTAGATCAATTTGAGCTTTGAACAACTGCCGTTGTTTTATTTTAATGGTTTCTCCAGCAAAGTCTAATCCGCATTCACCGACTGCTACAATTTGATCAGGTTTATTTTGATACAGTCTTTCTAACTTCTTCATGTCTTGGTGTATGGACACATCTGAGCCATATTTAATTGCTTCGTGTGGATGTATTCCTATGGTTGAATAAAATTTGATTTTATCCGAGGTTAAATTCGCTGCTACTTTTGACAAATTTACATCTACACCTACATTTATAATTTCGGTAACTCCTGCTTCGAGGGAACGTTGGATTACTTGATCGAGATCATTTTGGTAGGATTCCCAGTACAAATGAGCATGTGTATCTATTAACATATTAAAGACGGGGAAATAATGGTTTTTGGGATTTAATTTGGCCTGAAAACTGTTTTAGTATTTTTTCTGCAGTTTCGGGTAAAAACGGCCGCAGATTAAAAGCTATGTGCTGAATTCTGTTAACTAAATCTAGCAAAACCTGTTTGGCTTTTTCTCCTTCCAATTCCCAAGGCTTTTCCAAATTTACTTTTTTATCAGCTTGTGTGATTTCAGACCAAATGTGTGCTAGGGCTTCATTAAACTTGAATTCTTTCAAACTTTGTTCCACCTCTTTGTACCAATTATTCGAATAATCGATACGCTCTGCCTCGATATTATGTTGCTCACAAAGCTTAGCAACTCTAGACACCAAATTCCCCAAACCATTTGCCAAATTTGCATTATAAGTTCTATCAAGTGCATTCCATGAAAAATCACCATCTTCACCAAAAGGAAAGGCGGTTAAAAGTACATACCTTGCTCCATCGACTCCATATTTTTGAACCAAATCTTGGGGTGAGATAACATTTCCAATCGTTTTCGACATCTTCTGTCCATTAATTGTAAAGAAGCCGTGCGCAAAGACTTCTTTTGGTAACTGCTCCCCTGTAGCTATTAGCATCGCTCCCCAGATTATTGTATGAAACCATAAAATATCCTTACCTACTAAATGTAAATCAGCAGGCCACACTCCGTTCTGGGAGCCATAAGTATAATAGTTGATTAAGGCCTCAATCCAAACATATGAGGTATGAGACTTATCAAATGGTAATTGAACACCCCATTCCAGATTAGCCCTTGAGATTGATATATCTTCTACCCCTTGCTTGAGTTTTCCTAAAATTTCATTTTTCCTAGACAGGGGACGGATCTTTAGCCCATCATTAGATATAGCTTCCTCTAATTGTTTCGTATAATCACTTAGTTTTAAATAGTAATTCTCTTCTGAATGCTCAATAGGTTTAGTCTGATGATCAGGACACAAACCATCAACAAGCTCTTCTTTGGACATAAATTTTTCATGCCCTACACAGTACAATCCTTTATAGAGTCTAGGTTTTGGATCTATGGCTCCTTTGTCGTAAAGCTTTTGCAAAAAACCTTGAGCTACTTTTATATGGTCTTCATCGGTGGTTCTTATAAATCTTACATAGTCTATATTTAAACTGTTCCAAGCTTCTTTAAATTTTTCCGATATTTCATCTGCATATTGTTTTGGTTCTTTCCCGTGCTTTTTTGCAGCTTGTGCTATTTTTGCTCCATGCTCATCAGTACCTGTTAATAATCTGGCATCATAGCCTATTTGTTTGTAATAGCGGGTTATCACATCAGCTGCAACAGTGGTATAGGTATGACCTATGTGGGGAACATCGTTAACATAATAAATTGGAGTTGTCGCGAAATATTTCTTCATGCGTGGATTATACCCCAAATTCCCCTAAACCATCAAACATCCCTAATACCTCTCTTTTTTTTGCAGTTTTGTCAGTCTAGAGATTTTTGGGAATTTAGTCAAATTCTTTGTTTTGATTTTTCTAAAATAACTTACCAAAAGCCCTACAGAGATTATAACTAAAGTTACTGTTACCAAATTTAGAGTATCTAATGATTTTAAAATTAGTAAAAAGATTAGTCCTAAAGATACAGAGAAAGACATGAAAATATTTTTTAAAAAAATTTCTATTGTAAATATACACGCCAAAAGTAAAGGGATAAAAAACAAAATAAGCTGAATAAAATTTGCCTGAGTTAAGCTATCAGGATAGCTTACATTTAAAATAACATAAGCCAAAACACCCCAAAAAATAATAGGTGGTATTAGTCTAGTAATGTAGCGGGGCATAAGTTAATTGTAGCTTAAACCCCCACCACTTCAAAGGTAGAGCCGGAAGAGTTTTTGGAGACCTCAATTCTGACTGGAAATTCCTCCTTAAGCTCCTCAATATGGGTAATGACTATAATTTTTTCAAAGTCGTCTTTAATAGCATCTAATACTTCCACAAGCCTTGCTCTTCCCGGTGCATCTTGCGTGCCGAACCCTTCATCAATGACCAAAAACTGCAATTTTGCTCCGGCCCGGTGGGTAAGTAGTTTGGAAATAGCCAGCCGGATGGCAAAGTTAACCCTAAACTGCTCACCTCCACTAAAATTTTCATAATTTCTTTCACCCATCTCATCAGAGATCACAATATCTAATGTCTCAACAGTGGCATATCCTTTTTCTCCTTCTGCAATCAGCACTTTAGTTTTGGTCTCTTTTTGAGTATCCAGCCTTATTTTCATTCTTCCTTCTGTTAATCTGTTTAGCAACCGGTTTGACTCGTCTTCAATCTCCGGTATGGCTTGTTCAATAATCATGGCCTGGATGCCTTTTTTGCCAAAAGCCAGAGCCAACTCCTCAAAAACCTCTTTTTCTTTTTGTAATACTGATTTTTCTTCCGTTTTTTCTTTTTGTAAGTTCTCCATTTGGGCAGTCCGGGAGATTAACTCATTAATTTGTCCCAAAACTCCCCGAACCTCTTTTTCTTCGTCGCGGGTATTTTTTAGCTGGTTTTCCGTATCAGCAATTTTTTTATTCGAATGGGTAATTTTTTCTGATAAATCAGGTAGTTTAACAATCTCTTCCGATAGTTTATCAACCTGGGTTTTTTTGTTTTGGAACAGAACTCTCATTTCTAAAACTACTTTTTCTTCGCTTGCTAAAGTAGCCTGGGTTGTCAGCATCTCCTCTTTTTGTTTTTGGATCTTTTCCAGGTTTTCCAGTTGAGAGAGGATTTGTTGGTATTTTTGGGGATCAAAATCATAAGTTTTTAATTTATTTTCTAAATCAGTTGCAGCCCTTTCTTCTTTAGAAAAATCAATTTCCTCCAGTTGTTTTTGTAAATTATTAATTTGGGCAGTCAACTCTTTGTGAACGTGGGTTTTTTCTAACTTGCCAATTTCCTGTCCGCAGGTAGGGCATCTGTTTATTGATTTCGTTTCGGATGGTTTGTTTCTGCTGTTTTTTTAAATTGATCCCACCGGTAATATCGGATAATTTTCTCTCTGTTTCCAATCGTTCCTGCTTAACTTTTTCCAACCCTTCTCTTTCTTGTTGCAGGGACTTTAAATTTTGCAGTGCTCCTGTTACACCCTGTAATTTTTCCAGTTGTAATTTAAGAGAGTCAATTTTACTTTTGCGGTTTTTTCCCTGGGTAACGATTTCTTCCAACTCTTGTTTGTTTTCCAAATAATTTTGTTCCAGCTTCTTTTTCTGTTCGGAGGCCAGATTATATGCTTCCCGCTCTTCCCGCAAGGCTTTTAACCTTTCCTCCAAAGATTTAATTTGTGTTTCAACCCGGGCAATCTTTTCTTCGGCTGACTTTTTCTTTTCTGAGCGGTCTTCTTTTTGGGAGAGCTCGGCTTCAATTTCTAAAAGCTGGTAGCTTAACAGCTCCAGTTTTGTTTGGGCCTCTTTGGATTTTTCCTTGGCCTTTTCTTCTAACCTGTCATAATGATCAAGCCCTAAGATATTTGCCAAAATTCTTTTTCTGTCTGTAGGACCTTTAGTAGTAAATTCATCTGCATGACCTTGGCGAAGATAGGCTGAGTTGGTAAATGTTTCAAATGTTAAATGAAGAGTATTAATAATTTTTTGTTGGGTAGCTTTTATAGTGCCCTCTGTCAGGTTATGACTATTTGACCAAAGTTCAAGTAATGTTGAGCCACCGCCTTTTTTACGCCTTTCTCTTTTAACCGTATAAATATGTCCATCCAGCTCAAAGGAAAATTCAACGCTCATTTGATTAGCACCTAGGTGAATTAAATCATCAGAGTTATCGCCGGCTCTGGATGTGCCCCACAAACACCAAGTAAGCGAGTCCAGCAAAGAAGATTTACCGGCTCCATTAAGTCCGGATATAGCAGCTAATTTAAATTTAGTGAAATCCAACTCAGGAGGGGTTTCTCCGTAGGAGGTAAAATTTGATAATTTAAGCGAGACTGGTATCATCTTAATTGCGATTTAGTCTAATAGTTGACTAGCGAACTCTTCCAGCTTTTTTAGTTTTTCGGCAGAATATTTTTTACTTTCGCAATATTTCTTGAGTGCTTCAATAGGGCTTAAGCTTTCTACTTCTGAGTCAGTATCTAATCTGTTTCTTTCTTTTCTTTCTACATTTCTTGAAATACCTGCAACAAAATTTGCCTTATTTAAGGCTTTTTTAATCTGGTCCATTCTAATTTCTTTTTCGCATTCTGCCGGAATATTTATAATTACTTTAACGATTTTATCTACAATGTCATTTTTAGAAATTTCCGAAACAATGGTTTGGGTAGGATCCGGATCTTTAGCATCCAAATTAATAGTAATAGTTAGGAACTTACGCGCATTAGTAGGGATGAAACGAAAGGTGGTGTTTTTATCTATTTCCACCAGACAAATGCCTTTCTCTTCTTTTTCTTCTCCAAAATCAATCCTTTGGGGGGAACCGGAGTAGACTATTAGAGGAGAATCGCCTCTGTTTGATAATACCTGGTGTTTGTGGATGTGTCCTAATGCCACATAGCTCAATCTTTTATCCTGAAGTAAAGGCAGGGGGATGGTGACGTCGTTGGCAATGGCCATGCCTTTTTCGCTTCCATATGCTGCTCCAACAACTTCTGCATGGGATAAAAAAATAGCAGGGAAGTGAGGTTTAATTTTGTCATAAAGTAATTTTAATTTCTCTGCCACTGTTTTGTAATCGTTTTTATGTAACCAAGGCAAAGTGACAATTTGTAAATTACCGGACTTTGTAGAAACTTCTAAAAGTTCAGGTTTTCTTGAGACCCAAACATTTTCTATCTCTAAAGCTGAATAGATATCTAAAGTATTAGCCTTTCCCTCTGCATTTGGGGTGTCGTGGTTTCCAACGACCAATATTACCGGTATCTTTTTAGCGATCTTTCTTATTCTTTCTCCAAAGCCTCTTTGTTGGGTAGGGTTGGGGTCGCGGGTTTTGTAGGCATCCCCTGCAAAAATTACTGCATCAACATCTTGCTCAAAAGCAGTTTCAACTATAAAGTCAAATGTTTTAAAAAAATCTAGTAACCTTGTAGAGAGTCCGGTTTCCGGGTCTAACTTGGCATAATTTTCCATGCCGATATGAATATCTGAAAAATGCAGTAGACGCATACGTTGGGATTTTATCATATTAGAGGTAAAATATGGTTATGTTTAAAGATAGAGTCGAAAAGATTAAGAAACGATTAAATAAAAATGGTTTAGAAGGTGTTTTGATCTCTTCTACTTCTCATATTACCTATCTAACAGGTTATGCGAATTTTTCGGAAAGAGAAAGGGAAGCGTATTTACTTATAGGTAAGGATTTTCAATATATTATTACTGACGGTAGGTACTCGGAGGCAATAAAAATGGAAGTTCCTCATTTTGATTTATTTGAGAGAAGCCATAGTAACAAGATAGAGAATTTGCTAAAAAGCTTAGCGGGTAAGATTAATATTCTAGCAATAGAAGAAGATGATTTAACTGTTTCAGAGCATAAATTTTTTAAAAAGCACTTTAAGAAGTTAAAGCCATTTAGTTTGTATACGCACCGTTCTATTAAATCAGCAGAAGAAATAACTAAAATAAAAAAAGCATGTCGGTTAGGAGACCAAGCTTTTGAGTATGTTTTAACAAAAATTCAAAAGGGAGTTTCGGAAAAAGAGCTGGCTTTTGAGATAGAATATTTTATAAAGAAAAAGGGGGCTGAAACTTCGTTTCCCACAATTGCAGCTTTTGGTACAAATTCATCCATACCCCATCATCAAACCAGCGATAAACGATTAACGATTAACGATAAACTTGTTTTATTGGATTTTGGGGTAAGGTTTGAAAATTATTGTTCTGATATGACCAGGACAGTATTTTTTGGAAAGCCAAATGACAACCAAAGAAAAATTTATGAAACTGTTTTAGAAGCTCAAAGAAAAGTAGTGGAGTTTATTAA
>CAYSNN010000032.1:0-10655 GCA_964432475.1 uncultured Gammaproteobacteria bacterium | reverse complement strand
AGGTTATGATGTTATTATTGAGCAAAGAATTCACTCATTTCCAATCCTTTTAGGAGATAGTGAAGGTGGTGCATTCTCTCCTAAAGAATTAGATTATAACCTTCGAGTCTTGGTGGCGCTCGGCGAGCGTCCAACAGTCTTTGATGCGGAAGTCAGGTACAATCTCAAAGATAATCATCCGGTTAATATCCACCGGGGAGCCAAAGCTAAATCGGCGAAAGAAGTTCCCCCAGGACTACTCTATGATGCATATAAACAGGCTGAGAGAGTAGCGGAAGTGTTAGTAGATGGAGTAACAGGTGACAGAGTAGATACAATGGGTTTTTTAGGAATTGATATTATGTTTGATGAATTGGGTTGGCCATATGTTATAGAGGCTAATGCCGGAGCAGTAGGAGGAATTGCTACTTTATGTAGGATAAATCGTGCTCCTATAGGAAGTGTAGCCGAACAATTAGTTCCCTCTTTTAGGCCTTTTCTACTGAGAAATTTCGCCCATAGAGGGAGAGCAGAAAACTTTATCCCGTTGCATTTAGATGTAGGAGATCTGTTTGCTGTTTACAATAGTTTCGTGTTTAATCATCAGATATCACAAGCACGACAAGTTCTTAGAGAAATCTCATCGACGCATCCCCAAAATGCTAATATTTTGTACTTAACAGGCTATATGCATATGGTCAGTAAGGATTATGAAAGTGCGCTAGGGGATTTAACCGCATCATGGAAGATAGACCCTCAAGGAGCAGTTTCAATGCTTATTCTCAATTGCCTTCGTAGGCAAAACAAATGGCAGGAAGCTTTGGAGTTTGTTGATAGATGTATAGCTTTAGGAAGAGCAGACTTCCATTTAATAGTTGAAAAGGGAGCTTTAGAAATGAAATTGTCTAATGATGAACAAAAAGCTCGGAGAGTATATACTGATGCTACCAATTCGTCATTGAAATTGGAGGATCTCTTTTCCCGCAATGGTGAACTTCTTTTTCTTGCTTTGGCGTACTCTAGAAATGGTAATGTTATTAAGGGAGGTTCATATTTTGCCAATTATTTAATGGTAGATGTGGCTTTTTTTGGTAAGGAATTTGCAAATATAATAAATGATGTAGTAAAGGGTTTGGCTAAAGATTTGCAGGAACCATCAGTAATCTTAAAGATATTGGCTAAGGTTTTTATCGAGGATTTTTTTAGAAAAATAGTAGGCAGAAATTAAGGAAACCGCCTTATCACCCCGACGCATTTCCCTTGAATTTTTAGACTATCCGGATCGTCAACATAAATAGGTTGCATGGCAGAATTTGCAGGTTCCAGTCTTACTCTGTTATCCTCTCTAAAAAACCTTTTTAAAGTAGCCAAACCGTTATCCAGTAATGCCACTACAATATCCCCATCATAAGCTGTATGCTGTTCTTCAATAATTACATAGTCCCCGTCCAATATCCCTTCTTCTATCATAGAATCACCTTTAACCTGTAAAACATAAGACCTTTTTCTGCCTGAAACCATGGAAGGAGCTACTTTAATAGAAGCATCAGGGTCTGTGTAGGCCATAATTGGCTGTCCGGCTGCAATGTAGCCTAAGATAGGTAGTTCTACCCCCTGCAAGTGATGGGACAATGATTGGTCCAATACCTCAATGCCTCTGACTGCTCCCTCAAAACGTTTGATAACTCCCTTGTGGACTAAAGTTTGCAAATGTTCATGAACGGTGGCCAGGGAAGAAACACCCATTGCTTCTGCAATCTCACCTAAAGTTGGGGAGTAGCCGTATTTATTAATGTATTGTTTTAGAAAATCTAAGATCTGTTTTTGTCTGCGGTATAAAGTGATAGCCATACCATAACTTTACCAAACCTTTCCCGAACTTGTCAACTGATATCTTTTGGATCAAATAATGTCAATTTTAGGGGACTTGATGAGAGTAAGCCAAGGGGGTTTGTTTTTGGCCTGCTTCTTCCGGAGCCTGCATCTCAAGCTCCTTCCAATATACATCTCCGGCAATACCAAGCATAGAAGCACACTTTTTCAGGCAATCCGAAGCAGCAGCTTTTAAATCATCTGCAATGCTTATGGGTTCACCTGTAGTCCGGTTAAACTTTATATCTGCCCCTCCGAATTGGGCCTTGGTAATTGTATGACCTTTTGCCCTAACCGATAATTCTCCTCTGACCCAGACCTGTTTTTTACCAACCTGCTGATCTAAAATCTTAAAATCCCAATCCCAGCCAAAGACCTGGTTTAGCATACTTATTACATACCCCACTTCTACATAACTCAGTCTAATTCCTCCGGGTCCGGGGCGGGTTTTAATATATTGTGAGGGTGTTTTTTGAGTAATAAAAGCCATTTGAGCTTCATTTAAATATTTTGGTAGAACTTCTGCAGTTTGTTGAGCTGATCTTTGGACAGCCATATTGAACTAAATATAGTAGTTTAATAACTTAAGGTTAAAGCTAGACTGGCGTAAGAGACTAGCAAGAAAAAATTTGAGGCTACACCTCGAAGGTGTAAAGCTAAACTATAGAGCTAGAGATGCAGTGGCTGAAAGAAGTAAGGTGTTGCAGGCCGTTTGATTTTTAAAAATAGCTGTGCTATAACTTTTGTCATGGCAACAATTGAAGCGAAAACACCAGGACTGCGAACACGCCTACCTAAGCAAACATTAGCTCAAGCACTTTCTGCTGAGCTTTATGATCTTCCGGAGGAGATGAAAGGTGCTGCTAGTAGTCTTCTTGCGGACATACAATGGGCTAGGAGATTGGAAATGCAGGGATTTGTGTTAAGACAGTGTGTAATAAGCGGTAGTATCCCGGTCCCTGAAGGGGCACATGATCTTTTACAAGGTTGGTATGAAGCTGGAATACAAGGCAGGCATCATGTACCAAAAAGCGTTATAAGATATCCACGCGAGGGTGGTGAGATTGCAATAAGTGCAGTTGGACCTGAAATTGACGGAAGACCCGGAACATCCGAAATGGAGCTATTGATTGTAAGGAATATGGGCGGACTACGGGCTGCATTTACCAGAGCTTCTATTGGAATAGGGGATAAATTGACTGATCTGAATGTTGTGTTAAATCCACCAGCCAGATCAGCAAGGGTGGAACCTCCTTATCCAAAATTGCCTGAAATGATTGAACAGGCAAGCGTTGTATTTTCTCCACAGCCTAGATAAGGCGATTACTTCGGACGATAAATCCCACCTGGGAGGTTGAATAGATAGGCAACCTAGGAGATTCTTCCAACACTAAGTGTTCAATTTCCTTCAATCCTCTCTGATAGTCTGCTTGATCAAGCACAAAATCTCTATAGACTTGGTTTTTTTCCAAACATGTTTAGAATAAGTTTGACATACATAGGTTGACATAAGCAGGTTGTCATATTTGGAGTTTAATGCCAGATAAGCTTAAGTGAAATATAAAATAGTTAGTATTTAATGACCAGAGGTTTATGCCCCATAAGTTTATCAACTGCAATATCCCAAGCATTTCCTGTCCTGCTAAGTAAGGCATATCCTAATCCAACTGTTGGAGCCAAAAGATGAGTTGCAAGTCTAGGAAACCCTGGAAACTCCTCTTGAATTTTCCAAACTACCTCTCCATTAAGAAAATCTCTCAGAGGTGTTGTGATAAAGAACAGACCGTCACCCGGCCTAAAACTGCTTCCAACCAGTATAGTTCTGGTTACTTCAGGAACAAGAGAATCTAAAGGCGCTTTAATATCTTGCATTTCAACTGGAGGCTGGATGTCTGGATTTACCGCTTCCGGCAGCCTCAGGTTAGCTGCTTGAGTACTTTCAGCAGATTCAACGGCTTTTGGGACTGTAACAGGCTTTTTTACTTTAACTCTTCTTGCCCTTCTCTGGACAGGTTTACCTTTTTCATAAAGTATATCAAAACCCAACTCTTGCAATCCTACTGAAGCTAAAAAATCCGCTTCTGGCATGCCATAAACTTCTTCTGAATCAAAGTTTTGAGAGTTACCAAAATGTTCAGCAACGGCTTCTCTAATAGAACGTATATCTGCTTCGTGCATATGATTATTATATACAAGTTTACTATTAGTATCAAGTTACTATGGGATTGTAATGCAATTTCTTAAAAACAAGATTTATATCTTCGGGTCTTATTCGTTTCTATGTTATAATGTACTGTCATGTCTAATTTTCAAATTTCTTCTCAGTTTAAGCCTACTGGAGATCAGCCGCAGGCTATTGAAAAGCTGGTAAAAGGGTTAAATTCCGGTGAACAACACCAGGTTTTGCTTGGGGTAACAGGTAGTGGCAAAACTTATAGTTGCGCAAATGTCATTCAAGCTGTTCAAAGGCCTACTTTAGTTATTTCCCACAATAAAACTTTAGCCGGACAATTGGCACAGGAATTCAGATCTCTCTTTCCAAACAATGCAGTTGAATACTTTGTTTCTTACTATGACTACTACCAACCAGAAGCATATATCCCGCAATCCGATACTTATATAGAAAAAGAAACAGAAATTAATGAAGAAATAGAAAAATTAAGGCTGTCTGCTACCACCTCTTTAATGACGCGCCGTGATGTGGTGGTTGTAGCATCTGTTTCAGCTATTTATAACTTGGGTAATCCGGTGGAATACAAAGGGGCAATTTTGGAAATAAAGACGGGAGTAAGAATAGGTTTTGAATCTGTCATGAGAATGCTTACTAAGATGTATTACTCCCGAAATGACATAGATTTTAAGCGGTCTACTTATAGGGTAAAAGGGGATACGGTGGATATTTTCCCGTCATATGCGAATACAGGTTACAGGGTACAGTTTTTAGGTGACAGGATAGAAAAACTATCACACCTCGACCCTTTGACTGGGATAACTACACCTACACCTCAAACTATCAGTATTTATCCTGCCAAACACTATATAACTCCTGAGCAAAGGTTAAAACCTGCCACTACGCAAATAGAAGAAGATTTAAGAATTAGGACTGCTGATTTAAGGAAACAAGGTAAGTTGCTGGAAGCACAAAGATTAGAACAGAGAACCAGGTACGATCTGGAGATGATTGCCGAGTTTGGGTATTGTAATGGAATAGAAAATTATTCCCGCTATTTTGATGGTAGAAACCCAGGTGATCCTCCATATACTTTGATGGAATATTTTCCCAAGGACTTTTTGATGATCATTGATGAGTCCCATATAACACTTCCCCAGATTAGGGGGATGTATAACGGAGACCGTTCTAGAAAAGAAACTTTGATTGATTTCGGATTTAGGCTGCCCTCTGCTTTAGACAACAGGCCTTTAAAATTTGATGAATTTCAAAGAAAGATTAATCAAGCCATTTATGTTTCAGCTACCCCTGATGATTATGAATTATCCTTATCCTGTCCAAACCACCCCCGGGGTGAAGAAATGCAGTTACACCCCGGGGGTGAATGTAATGTGGCCCAGCAGCTTATAAGACCAACCGGGATTGTAGATCCCCAGATCAGTATCAGACCTACCCAAGGTCAGATTCAGGATGTGATACAAGAAGTGGAGCAGCGTGTTGCAAAACATGAAAGGGTCTTAATTACCACTTTAACCAAAAGAATGGCTGAGGATCTATCTGATTATTTAAAAGAAAAAGGGATTAAAGTAAATTATCTGCATTCTGACATCGCTACTTTGGAAAGGTCAGATATCTTACAAAGTCTTAGGCTGGGGGAGTTTGATGTAATCGTAGGGATTAATTTGTTAAGAGAGGGTTTGGATTTACCGGAAGTATCCTTGGTAATAATTTTAGATGCTGATAAAGAAGGTTTTTTGCGCTCCAGAACTTCTTTAATCCAAACCATGGGTAGGGCAGCAAGGCATGTTTCCGGTCAGGTTATTATGTATGCAGATATTGTAACAAAGTCCATGAAGCAAGCCTACGATGAGGTAGAAAGAAGAAGAAAATACCAGCTTGAATACAATAAAAAACACAATATAACTCCAAAAAGTATTGAAAAAGCTTTAAGGGAAAGACTGATAGAAAAGGTTGAAGAGATAGAGCAAGAAGTGGGAAAGAAGGATTTAACTGTGGAAGATATTCCTCCTAAGGAGCGGGAGAAAATGGTGAAGTTACTGGAAGCCCAAATGAAACAAGCAGCAGAACTTCTTGATTTTGAAGAAGCAGCCAGAATCAGGGATCAAATCAAGGAGCTGACTGTATGAACATAGAGGAAAAAAGAGCGTATAGAGAAACGGTACATAGATTAGATGAAGATGGTTTACTGAAGGAATCTAAAAGAGTTGGATTTCTTGCAGATTCTTCATTTGCAATTGTTTTAGGGGGATTTATAGAAATAGGATTTGGGATTGCTTACTCAGCTGGCCATAATTTACCATCACAAGATTTGATTGGGGGAGCGCTCATTGCTGCATCAGTAGCTGTTGCTACGAGAGTAACAGAGATTAATTTGCATAAACTCAACATATTAATATTTGAGCAAGTAAGAAGAAGGTTAGTACCCCGATATTGTTTGGTGCAAAGGATGTTTATTGCACTCGATGTACGATAGAGGAAGAAGTGCAGTTAAAAGATTTGCACCAGGTGAAGTCTAGCCTGCAAGCTTTATGAAATTTTAGGGTCTGAAGGATAAAGCTAAGCTGCTGCAAGGGATCTTGAGGAAAGTGCTTGATCCAGGCAGCCCGCAGCTTTCCATAATAAGATCATATACTGAGGTCTGCAGACACTACTAACATGACTATTTAAAGCTTCTGGCCAATCTCTTAATAAGCGTTGACCTTCACCAGGGGTGTTTGGATCAACTCTCTGAGAACCTGTAATAAGTCCTTGTGCCTTTCTAATTGCATCACCAGCTTCTTGTAAACGTACTCTTTGTTCATCTACCCATCTGGGGTTTTGTAATAATAATGCTTCATCTGCTGCTTTTATAGCATGGGAAGCATAAAGTGCTTGGTCAGCAGGGTGAGCAGCAAGCTCTAGTGCAAGCATGTGGCAACCTACGGCTACATCCCCGTGTCCTTCACCTTCTAATGCCCTGCCCACTGCCCAAGACAGCTCTGCATAACTGTTAGGGCTAAAGCGTCCCTCGTGCGCACAAAGACGTGGTAACTGTGCTTTGGCTTGTTTCCCAATGACTTCTGCGAGAAACGAGGTTCTATCTTTGGCATTGATGATTTGGCAAATTTGACTGACATAACCACTTACTGAAAATATAACTTTTTCTGCTGGCATAGTGTTGAGATTTTAATATTTATTCTTTTAAACTGCAAGACTGCAACCTTAACCCCTTTAAAAATCTTGCAAATTCAGGTACAATATTCACTTAAAACTTCGGGAAAAGTTAGACTTTTATGGCAGTAGACAAAATTACAATTAAGGGTGCCCGCGAACATAACCTGAAAAATATTGACCTGGAGATTCCTAAAAATAAATTGGTAGTTTTTACCGGTATTTCAGGTTCAGGTAAATCTTCTTTGGCTTTTGATACTCTTTATGCAGAAGGGCAAAGAAGATATGTAGAGTCTTTGTCAGCATATGCCAGACAGTTCTTAGGTGTTATGGATAAGCCGGATGTGGATTTAATAGAAGGACTCTCTCCTGCCATCTCTATCGATCAAAAAGGAGTGTCGCACAATCCCCGTTCAACTGTTGGCACCACCACAGAAATCTATGATTACTTAAGATTACTATTTGCCAGAATCGGTCATCCTCACTGTCCGATCTGTGGGACAGAGGTTTCCAGAATGAGCGTGGAGCAAATAGTTCAACAAGTGACAAGTGACAAGGCACAAGTAACAAGTAAGAAAGGCAGAAGAATTATGATTTTGGCACCAATTGTAAAAGACAGAAAAGGAGAATATTCTTCACTTTTTGAGGATTTAAGAAAAAAAGGCTTTTCCAAAGTCAGGGTTGACGGACAAATCAGGGATTTAACCGACGACTTTGTTTTAATCAAGACTAATAAACATACGATTGATGCAGTGATAGATCGCTTGGTTTTGGATACAAAAGTTGTTCGTGAACAAATTTTTATCTCAAGATTATCTCAAAGCATTGAAACAGCGCTTAAATTGGGTGAAGGTTCCGTTCTTATTTCCGAAGTTTTGGATGCATCTTTGGAATTTCCCGGCAATCCTAAGAAAATGGAAGACCACCTGTATTCTGAAAGGTTCGCTTGCCCCATAGACAATGTTGCTTTATCTGAGGTTGAACCAAGACTTTTTTCTTTTAATTCCCCGCACGGTGCTTGTCCTACATGTAATGGTTTAGGCTCGCTTTTGGAAATTGATCCGGATGCAATTTTAAACCCGATCCTGTCTGTCTCTGAAGGAGGAGTGTTACCGATGCAAAAATTAGCAGGGGCAGATACCTGGTTTACAAGGTTACTGGAGGCTGTAGGAAAAGAATATGGATTTAATCTAAATACAAGACTTGGTCAGCTGACTGACAAAGCCAGACGAATACTTTTAAAAGGATCTAAAGATGAACAGTTTAAAGTAGAGGGTAAAAACCGCCAGGGCAGATGGACTCATTTTTACGCTGAGTTTAACGGTTTAGTGCCGTATCTTTTAGAGAGGTATAAAGAAACAGAATCTGATTGGGTAAAAGCAGAGATAGAAAAATATATGTATAAAGAAACCTGTCCTAAATGTAGGGGACAAAGGTTAAGGGATGAAGCTTTATCGGTCACGATTGACGGATTAAATATTGCAGAGGTGACCACCCAGTCGATTAAGGAAGGTTTGGAATGGGTTAAAAAGATTGACCCTGTTTTATCTGCAAGGGAAAGAGTTATTGCTGCTTCAATTGTCAAAGAGATTTTGTCCCGCTTGCAGTTTTTAATTGATGTAGGTTTGGATTATTTAACTTTGGACCGGGCTTCCATGACTTTAGCCGGCGGAGAGTCTCAAAGGATCAGGCTTGCCTCACAAATAGGTTCCGGTCTATCAGGAGTTTTGTATGTTTTAGACGAACCGTCAATTGGATTACACCAAAGAGACAATACCAGGTTGATTGGTACCTTAAAGAAACTGCGGGATTTGGGAAATACAGTGATAGTCAACGAACATGATGCCGAGACTATGGAACATGCGGACCTTTTAGTTGAGATTGGTCCCGGAGCAGGAGAGCATGGGGGTAATATTGTGGCCCAGGGCAGTTTAGAGCAGTTAAAAAAAGACCCTAAATCCTTAACCGGCCAATATTTATCGGGTAAAAGAAAGGTTGAGGTGGATGGAAAATTAGGACGGCCCAAAGTTAATGCCGGAAAATTAAAGGTTTTGGGTGCTGCTGAGCACAATTTAAAAAATATTGATGTAACCTTTCCTTTAGGAGAGTTTATAGCTATCACCGGTGTCTCGGGATCCGGTAAATCAACTTTAATTCACGATATTTTATACAAAGCTTTAGCACAAAAGATTTACAGGTCCAGAGAAAGGGCAGGGACTCATAAAGGTATAGAAGGATTAGAGTATATAGATAAAGTAGTTTTGGTGGATCAATCACCAATTGGTCGCACTCCCCGCTCAAATCCGGCCACTTATACCGGCGCCTTTACTTTTATTAGAGAATTATTTGCCTCTTCTCCCGAAGCAAAAATTCGCGGTTATGGACCGGGCAGGTTTTCGTTTAATGTGAAAGGTGGAAGATGCGAGGTTTGTCAGGGAGAAGGACAGATAAAAATAGAAATGCAGTTTTTACCAGATGTCTATGTCACCTGTGAAGTATGTAATGGTGCCAGGTATAACAGGGAGGCTTTGGAAATTCACTTTAAAGATAAAAATATCTCGGAAGTGTTAAATATGACCGTTGAGGAAGCTTTAAAGTTTTTTGAAAATATTCCACAAATTAAGAACAAAATTGAGGTGTTAAATGATGTAGGTTTAGGATATATCCGCTTGGGGCAACCTGCACCAACCTTATCCGGCGGAGAAGCGCAAAGAATTAAGTTGTCTGCCGAACTATCAAAACGCCAAACAGGCAGGACTGTGTTTATTTTGGATGAGCCAACTACAGGGTTACATTTTGCGGATATAGAAAGATTGCTGACAATTTTAAGAAGACTTGTTAATTTTGGAAATACTGTAATTATAATAGAGCATAATTTGGATGTTATAAAAAACACTGATTGGGTGATAGATTTAGGTCCGGAAGGCGGAGTGGGCGGGGGGAAAATTGTCGCCCAAGGCACCCCCAAAGACATAGCCAAAACCAAATCCTCTTACACCGGCCAATATCTGGCAAAGATAATATAAAATTTTAGCTTTACACCTTCGAGGTGTCAAGCTAAGTAAGTTGACATACTATCAATCTCATAGTACAATCTAGCAATCGTTTATTAGACAAATTACTATGACAATTACAGCTCAACCTTATTATTTTGGTGTTATTAAAGGGAGAACTCGTATTCTGCAGCCTGGAGAAAAGGTTGTGCGGGATTTATCCTGGGTTGTTACCGATAATGGTTCACAGGTTATTGCAGAGGTATTAGATTCCGAAACAATGCGGTTGGAACATACCTGGTGGCAAACTGATGTGTTTGGTGTACCTTCTATTAAGTATATGAGGCCAATAGGAGATTTTCGTAAGGAGTCTATAAATGAAAGAGGTTTCCGAGGAGGTTTAGATATTGGATTAATGTTTGGATGCGGTACAGAGGTTAGATGGAAACCTTCCCAGATTGACATGTCTC
>CAYSNN010000031.1:0-10698 GCA_964432475.1 uncultured Gammaproteobacteria bacterium | reverse complement strand
ACTGGTAAAAAACTGACGGGGATGAGGCTATTTATGATTTCCTGGTAAGTAACCATTTATATAATGGCCAAACTTTAATTCTATCTGTTTTCAAATCTGCATTACTATCTTCTTCAGTAAGTATAATTGCCTCATCTATCTTAAGCTCCCTCATTGCTTCTTCTAAAGCTTCCATTTCTCTTTGTTGAGTTTTTTCCTCTGTTAGAGTTTGGCATACTTGAATAAGCATCCTCTGTTTGGGAAGATAAAAATCAACTTCCCCATTATTGCTTGTTTCATAATAATAAACTTCCTGAAACGATCTTCGCAGAGTCAGAAAAACCAAATTCTCCAGTAATCTACCTCTATTTTCAGAAAAAGAGAATGCCACTGATTTAACCAATCCTGTGTCTATTGCATAAATTTTTTTATTAGCAATTTGTTGTGTTTTTACTGAAAAGGCATATTTATTTAGGGTAAATACCAACCAACCGCTTTGTAAATAATCAATATAATTTTTAACTGTATTAACACTTCCTAACTTAAGCAGTGCCTTTAATTTATTAAATGAAATAAGTGACGATATATTACTCATCAAATAAAATGTTAGTTCTTTTAAAGCCTTTGTCTCCTCTATCTTGAAACGGACGGCCACATCTCTGTAAAGTACATCATCATATAAAGTTTTATGCCAATTTAGCTGCGGATATTTTAGAGCATCAGGTATACCTCCCTTATTAAGATACTCATTAAGATATCTTTGTAATTTGCTCTTTTGTAAAGTTGTCAGACTATTCAAATCAGGCATTTTTTGCCTTTTAAATGCCAAAAATTCTGTAAATGAGAAGGGGAAAAGTTCTATTGGTATATAACGCCCGGTCAGTTTAGTCCCTAACTCCCGGCTAAGTAAGGAGGCGTTTGAACCGGTAAGATAAAACTTAAAACCCTGATCGATCATTCTCCGGATAAAATGCTCCCAGCCTAAGATATTTTGAATTTCATCAAGTAAAAAGGTTTTTCTTTCTCCAAACAGCTCCAGTAAAGTCTCATACAACAGATTGAATTCATCTGCGTTAAATTGTAAAAACCTTTCATCCTCAAAATTAACATAGTAGAAATCACCAGCAGAATAAAATTTCCTGGCAATTTGGACAAGTAAAGTCGACTTCCCCACCCTTCGTAAACCTGAGATTACTACTGCATGAGATGACTCTCTATGTTTTTTAATCTGATTCAGCGCTTCTCTTATTATTCCTTGCTCTTGCCTTTTAAATTGTTCAACCTGATCTAAGAGTAAGGTTTTTAACAGCTCTTTTCTCATTACAAATGAGAGTATAATCTATAAAGTTTTCACTGTCAATGAAGACTTTCTGCGAAGCATTGTGAAGTGCTTGATTTAATACTGGTAAAAAACTGACGGGGATGAGGATAAACTTTAATCGGAACTATGCTAATCCTCTTTCCTATATAACTCATCGTGAGTCCCTAGAGCGGAAAAATATGCTACCGTTTCTTCCCCTCCGCTTATTTCCTCATAAAATGCTCTATAATCTGCTGTTATATCAATACTTCTAAAGCCTAAATAAGGCTCGCGTAAAGGATGATTATTAAGTTGTGGATTATGAGAATCTTCCAAAAATATTCTGATTTGACTCTCAAAACTTTTACGGATTCTAACATTGACCTTTCTAAGCTTTTTCAAAAAATCAGGGTCATATTGAATTTTCATATCCCCTGTTTTTTGAGATAGGCAATTGCATCTTCAGCATTATCAAAAATAGGGGAACCCTTTCCCGCTTTTCTATTCTTCTGCGCTTGCTTTAGGGTTTTAATGAGATACCCGCTGGGTTTCTCATTTGCATATATGCTAAAGCTAACAGATTTTGTCTTAACAAATTGTTTCAAAAAGGCCTTGATGATAACGGACAAAGGCATACCAAGCTCTTCAGCTGTTATTTGTGCCTCTTTCTTAGTTTGCGGGTCAATTTTTGTGGTAATAACTGCATAGCTCATGCTACGCTAAAGTATATACGATGGCATACTTTTTGTCAAGTACTATATTAAATATTTTCTGCCATATTTTCTGGTTGTGCCATGGTTTTTTTATCATGTGGCTATTCCAGTGTAGAGCCTTGGCGAACTAATCGTTCTTAAAAAACTGATGAAATAGAAGCTATTTATATTTTTTCTGATATTAAAGGTTGAGTAAAGAGTTTTCATTTGGAATTTTGAAATCGTTTGTAGTATAGTAGTATAATAGTATTATGTTAAGGAGTCTTTTTTATGGGACCTGAACAAGGGAGCGTTACATCTACAGCAGGAGAAGGGGCACCAGCAGCCCCGATTGCTGATGGGAAACCTTTAGGCAGAAGGGGCCGAGCTGCTCAGAGAGCAGCAGCTGAACCAGCAGCACCGGTTAATCCTCTTTTAGAAGCAGCACTGGCATCATTAGAAGAACCTACTCCAGCCCCGGCTGCCGCAGCAGTAGTCGAACCAACAGCTGCAGGTGCAGCTGGACCCGAAAGAAAAAGAAGAGGCGGAAAGCGTAAAGTCTCTGCTACGGTAGAGGACAATCCTGCTGGAGATCCGGAATTAGAGGAAGTACTTGCAGCTATGAGAAGATCAAGATCTGCTCCAGAATCCCCTGCTGCAGAACCGGCAGAGGCAGCACAACCAGTTGAAATTGATCCTGCTGTATCAGCAGTAATAGATTCATTAGGAGCAACTACTAATGGAAAAGCTAGTGCAGAACCAGCAGCAGAACCAGCAGCAGAAGCTCCAGCCAGAGGTATAGGCGGCAGTCTGTGGGATTTTGCTAGAGAACTTAATCCCCTCAAACGCCGTCCAGCTCAACCTGCAGAAGCTCCTCAAGTAACCTCTGAGGAGCCTGCTATAACTGCAGAACCTGCAGATGCAGCTGAACCCGAACCAGCTGAAGAAGCTGCGGGAATCCAGCCTGAAGAAACTCCTGCAGTAACTGCCGAGGGGCCACAAGCTGTAGAAACACCAGCTGCTGAAGAACCAATTGTCGTAGATGAATCTGCTAATGAACCAGTGGTCTCCCCTTGGCGGACATCTGCAGAAAGAAGTAGAAGAGAGAGGATAACAGAAACAATTGCTCAGCAGATTGAAAATCTCCAGGTTCTTGGCAAACGTTTACCAGAATTAGCTTTCAGAGGCATTGGATTGGGAGGGATACGATGGGGAGCCAGGGAACTGGCTAAAGGGATTGTTTCCTGGAGCGGGGCGGCCGGAGCAGTCGGAGGAGGGATAGCAGGCACTGCTTTAACGGGAGCTTTTGTAGGCGCTTTAGCAGGAGCTGCTGTAGAATATGTCCGCCAGGTTGACGCCAACCTTTCCAAAATAGTATCAGCAGAGACTCCTGACTTAACTTCCAGGAAAGCAATATTTTTACAAAAGCTTAGGCAAACAAGAGAACACAGAGAAGTCTTTACTCAAGTAGACGCAGGCAAGCTAGGCAAGGCAGCTCTATTTGGGGCAATAACCGGAGCAGGGGCCGGAGCTATTGCCGATATCCCGGAAGTCAGAGAGTTTCTTAGTGAAGAAAACGTCAGAAGATTTCTACCAAACCTGGGAGGAATTGGACAGACAGCAACTGAGGCAGTAAGGAGTGCAGGAACGTTTGCGGGTAATGCCGGCAACGTAATTAGCCAACTCCCGGGTGCAGAAACAGTAAGCGCAATGGCTGATACCGGCATAAGAACAGTTGGTGATGTCGCTGGCGGAGTAGCTAAAACAGGCGGCGATATTGTTCACGCGGGAGAAGAGATGGCGGGAGAAGCCGGCCGCTGGGCAAATAATATGAGAGGGGCAGTAAATACAAGCACAGAAGCTGCCCAACAGGCAACGGCAGTAGCCGGAGAAGCAGCTAAAGCTTCAGAAGGTGTTGTGTCTCAGGCTGACTTTGATGCCTTGAAAGACCAGCTTGAGACCCAAAGGACAGCCTACAATACCTTACAGAACCAACTTGATGCTCTTAAGCAGACCGTCCAACCGCCGCTAACTGAATACGTTCCAAAGGCTGATTTTGATAATCTACAACAACAACTGACTGACACAAAATCAGCTCTTGCAACAGCCAGGGGAGCTACGACAGGTGTTCTACCTTCAGCGGAGCAGGCTGCTGCTGCAGCCCATACTGCCGCAGAACAAGCAGCTGCCAGGGCTACAGAGGCCGCGCAGAACCAGGTTAATGAGGCTTTTGCCAATCTTAAACTTGGTGAGAATTATGCCCTTCAAAGCGGAGATAGCGTAGCCGGAATAACAGAAAAACTGGGCAAGTCTTTAGGCCTGACTCCTCAGCAATCTTGGGAATTAGGAAAAAGGCTGGCCCAGGAACATGGAATAGGATCCCAATACTACGGCACTACCGGGGCCATCCCGGACCGGCTAATACCAACTGGTAAAGTGCTGAATATGCAGGGAGTCAAAGCTCTAGCTTCAGAGTTTCTGAAGAAAAAAGTAAATACATAAAGCATGGATCCAATAACACAAAACATTAATCAAAGTATCAATGACTATCTGCAAGGTTTAATATCAGAGTGTCTGCAGGCTCCAGGATTTATTAGTTTACCTAAAGAGCAAAAAAATCAGCTGGCCGGACAGATACAGGAACATTTTTACCAGGCGGTAATGGAAACTTTAGTAAACAGATTGGATGAACAACAGTTTAGCCAAATTGAACAGGAAAACCCCAATAGCCCGGAGATGGCAGAGAAAATACAGATGCTGGCTGCCCAAGTTCCGGGGTTAGTTGCTGATATGGAAAAAAGATTACGGGCGGACACTGAATATATTAAACAAAACTCCCGCCTTCCCCAGTGAATTCTTTGGGTGTAAGATAGATATATGGCTGTTAGTGCTGCTCAAGGAGAGAGAGCCGGTCCTCTCCCCCAAATTCAGTTTAGCGAAAGAAAATCTGCCACAGCAGTGGCTGAAGTTGGTGCCGCCTCAACCCCCGCGCAGCTGGCAGTTAAAGAATTTGACAATTTAACTTTTGTTCTGTCTCCGGCAAACAGGCTACAATTAATAGATGAGCTGGGACGAGGGGTACCCGGATTTAACTCTATAAACGATCTAACAATTGTAAACTGGGATGAGATCAGAGCAGGTGAGGATACAGACCCATACGGCCGCAGGGTTCATAATCCGAATAAATACAGATACTTAACATCTAATCAATACCCATCCGCGGGTGAGAAAAAACTTACTGACTGTCCAACTGAACTTAGACCTTTTCTGAGAAAGTACATAGCAGAGAGCCACAACAGAGCTCTAATCCCCAACAGGAATTGGAGAGTGGGTGATCCCAGCCAAACTCATCAAGTAATAGTTGGCAGCGATTTTATTTTGTTTTATGAGGCAGAAAGTAAAAACTTTGTAGCATACAGTATAGCTGATGCACAAGGACCTGAACCACCCCATAAATGGAAAAGATTTGATAATAAAAACGAGTACCTGGGTGATTTACCTGAAACTATTTCAAAACAAATCAATAGTCTGGAAGCAGCAACCAGGAACGGTGTAAAACATGTTAAACCCCTCCATGATTTTAATTTAGTAGTATTTGACAATAAAATCACTGCAGTCAAAGCCGGCAATCTTATCTCGCAAGCAGAATTTACTGATAATATTCCCCTTGTTGGGGAGAATGTTTGTATAGACCCACAAGACCCTCAAGTTGTCTATTATTGTTCCGAGGCAGGTCATACTGAGGTATCTAAACTTAGAATGGGGGGAGACCCAAGTAATTGGAAAGCAGAACGATTGCCAATACCAAAAATTTACCCTCAAATTTTTTCTCTCCAGCTTGATCCTACCGGAACTTTTTTTATGTTTGAAACCGGTAATGAGGTGGTTTTAGTGGAAAAAAACAGCTTCCGGGAAGTAAAAACATTACCTTTAAAAAAAGCTGTCTTTGACAAACAAGGCAAAATCAGAGGGGTGGACCAAGGCGGACATTTTGTAGTCATAGAATCTAATTTAGAACAAATTGCTTCCGAGCTTAAGAAAAGGGAGGTGGCCCAAAGGGCAGCCGGAATTGATGTCCAGGGCCTTTTTGAAGCCCCACCGCAGAAAGCAGCAGAAGAGGCTGCCATTGGAGTCGATACCGAGGCATTACTGCCTACCAGACTCTTACAAGAGGCTAATTTTTTAAAGATGTTAACAAGGGCTCAGAATTTAGGAGAAGTTACGAGAAGTATAGAAGTCTTACAAGTTTTAAGAAACCAACTTTCGGGCCGGGGTTTTACAGAAACTCAGGTGGCTTTCCTGACTGCCGGAATTGCTGAGGCAATTAATTTAAGACAGCGGGTATTTGCTACTCATGAAGCCGGTAAACTGGTTAAAGCCCTTGAACCGCAAATTAACCAAGGATTTGTCTCTACTGCTAACATATCAGACTTGCAAAAACAATTGGATCGACTCAGTCATATAAGCGACTTATTAGATGCAGATACCCGCACCGCCATTATCAGGCTCACCCAAAAATTCCAATACCAAACAGCTGAACTTTATCAAAGACAGGCAGAACCTATCCGTGCTGAGTTATCAAATATGGTAGTGGGAGTAAAAGCAAGGCTAGATCAAATACAAAGCAGAGCAGAATTAGGTGCGTGGAGAGAAGATCGTTTATCAATGATTAGAGAAAAGTTGGCTATCATGGCAAATAATTGTCCGGAAGCAGCAGTTGAGGTGCATAATCAAATTAACCAAACCAGAAGGGAGATTGAGCGTTTAGCTGATGCTTATAAAGAGAAGCTTGACAAATCTTACCGTGATGTTAGGGAAGAGGCAGTGAAGGCCATTGCAGAAAGAACTGCCATAGTTGCCGGTAATATTGATAGATTTGTTGCCGGACTGGCAGAGCGTAGGTTTCCAACTGTGCAAGCTGCCAAGGAATATATTGCCAGGAGCACAAGAGAAGGTGAAAAAGCTCAACTAGAAAAAGAGGTTGAAGCTTTAAAAGAAAAAAATCCGGAAAAAGCAGATGAATTAAGCAAAGCTTTAAAGGTTAAAATTGCCAACCTTTATGCAGAAATTAGCAGAGCATCTAAAGTTAAGGTGGCAGAGAGCGGACAGCAAATGGAACCGTTTGGACCAAATGGAGAAATCCTATTTCCTATCTGGGAACACAGAGTTAAAGCACAAGAGGGCCCTCAAAAGAGACAGTTCAGCTTTATTTTTATTCCTGATGAAAAATCCAAAGGCCCTGGTGTAACTTTAGATAAAATTCATGGGGATGTTGGCGTAATGTTTATTGATGCCAAAGGCAAGCTGCAAAAGGTCAGGCTGTTTGAAGGAAATGATTCTGAGGATTTGTGGCGATACGGCCAATTTACCAAAGCTAAAAATGCGATACCTCATACTTATATGACCCAAGGGGAATTTATTAATCTTAAAAAAGAACTTGATCTTTGGGAAAGACCAAGTTCACCGCTCAGGATGGAAATGGATCAAAAAAAAGCAGCTCTGTTAGCTCATCTCCAAACTACACCTAAAGATCAACCAGCCACCCCTGGATGGCAAACGGAATTAAACAGGCTAAAATCTGCATACGCGCAATTTGTTACTGATCATAGCACTACCCTCATGTTTATAAGCCGCTTTAATAAAATCAAAAATGCTCCAAATGTTGAGTATGCCAATGGTAAAGGATATATTCCTGATATGGAAAGCCACTGGGTAATTGATGAGGATACTGAAAAATATTTAGCCACCATGGCTACCCATTTTCTTACCCAAATTACTTTAAAAGAAGGGTTATTGATGCTCAAAGGACATGCCGGAACAGGTAAAGATGTCTTAGTTAAAATCTTTTGTGCCCGCACCAAGCGTACATATTTTGGGTTTGATTGTTCGAAATGGACCACTGATGAGGACATGACTCAGGTCATCTTACTGGATGCCAGCGAAGGAGCCACTAAAACTATCAAAGTTCCTTCTGCTGTGTTAAACGCTATTCAAGCTCCAGGATCAGTCTTATACTTTAATGAATTTAATGCCATGCCTGAAGATACTCAAATTTTCCTGCACTCACTTCTGGATGAAAAAAGAAATATAACTTTAAAAACTGAATCAGGTAAGGTGATTAAATCAGATCCTTCAGTATTATTTGTGGCCTCAATGAATCCGGGTTACAAAGGAACCTCCCCAATCCAGATTGCCACCCGTAGCCGTATGGTAGAAATGGAAATAGATTACCCGCCGCTTTTGGGTAAAAACAAACCCGGGGATACCAACCCCAATACTCCTTACTCACCAAGCGAGGCGCTGCGTATTGCCCGCGGGGTTTCATCTTTGGAAGATTTATCGTTGGATGAGGCTGAATTTATAAAAACATGGGATCACTATATTAACTTAATCGATAATGGAGCACCTGCTCTTACTCCAGTCCAAACTTATGATCTGGAGGTTATTTTAGCCCTGGTTCAATTTAGCGGCAAACTCCGGCAGGAGTTTATTAAATCATTTGAGAAAATCGGCACTTCGTCCAATGCCCCATTGCCTGTTGATTTACCTGTGACTGGCAGAGAAATGAGAAGAGCAGCCCATGCTTTAAGTATAGTTCCTGAGCGGGATAAGGCCTTACAAACTGTAAGTCCTGAAGCCAGAGCCAGAACTTTACTTGATACATACTTCTTATGCCACTTTGATAAAGCCTCGGTTAAAGATAAAATTAGAGTCGCTATGCAGCAATGGAAGTCTGCAAAGCGCTTGCCTTAATCATGAGTCCTGAACGCATAGCTGGACAAGAATCAGCCTCAATTAACAAAGAATATTTAAGACAGCATTTATATCTTGCTGAACAGGCAGCAGTCGGTGGACTGCCTGTTGTGCCAGGCGGGGGATGGGCACTTCATTATTCTGCCGACCCTTCTGTAAGAGCTGCTGCTTTACAGGGCTTGCTAGATGGTACTGTCGACCCTACCCAAGCTGCAGTTGCACTCAAGCCTAATGGCTTAGTCTATGATGCTACAGAGCTAGAAGCAAAAGATCTTTCAGCTATGCTGGCCAAAGTCGCAGACATAACAGCCAAAGTTAATTATTATGATTATGAACGTTATGCAAAATTTATAGCCAATATGCAGGGAACCGGAATAGATGCCCAAACTGCCGATGCAATTTATGACCGAGTTGCCCAAAGCCGAATCAGAAAAGTTTTACTCGATGCTTATGGATATACAGGAAGACAACAAATTACTGAGGCAATGCGTCAAGAAGCAGCCCAAGTAATGATAAATTTTCCCAACCTTCCTCCGGGAGAGAGGATTTTTGAAGCTTTAAAATTAAACTGGGCTGCTCAAGATTTAGGATCTGTTCCAGCTGCAGAAGTAGATAAAGCAATCTCACAACTGTCTGAAGGAGAAAAGGAAGTTTTTGATACTCTAGAGCAAGCCTACCGCCAATTTGTCCAAACCGGCACCGCCGAATCTTTCGAAAGATTAACAACAGCAGTTAAATCCTCCTTAGAAACACCTCAAGAAAAAGAGGAAGAAGGCCAAGAATCAGACCAAAAAACAGAAATGCAGGATTATACAAAAGATTTAAGCAAAGAAAAAAAGAAGGTTGGTCCCCCACAAAGCCCTAAAGATCCGGCAATTCCTCCTGAGGATAAGGATGAATATAAAACAAGTAAAGAAAAATCTCCGGAGGGTGTTTATTTTTATATTACTCCCTCAGGAACCAGTACAGCCCCGTTACTGGGTTATTATGCTGCCGGCAGGAAAAGTTATTATGATATCCCGACTAAAACCTGGAGCAAGAAAAAAACTGTTACTCCTTACAAAACCTCTATAGCAGGAAGTGACAGGCAAACATTTACTTCGGCCACAAAAATTGCCAGTGGGGGCCTCAGGGCCCTCCCCATTCCTAATGGGTATACTCTTGATGCTGCTTCTCTAAAGTTTCAGGGAAGCAAAAAACCGCCTGAGCTTTTCCGCGATCAAAATGGATGCTTCTACATCAAAGCATCCGGTTCATGTACTTTTTCAGTGGATTTCTTAAAAGAACCTGCTTTATTTACCAATCCTCCAATTGCGGAAGATATTAAACCAATGTACCAGGGTCAACTTTCAACCCCCACTGAAAATTTTATGAAAACTCTTACGGGAACAGGCATTGACAAAGCTTTAGCTTGCCAAAAATACATCAGGTCAAACCATACTTATCCGGCAGATGGTGATTTGGAAGTAGCCCAGGCTCTCCAATATAAATTAAGACAAGCCTCTCCGGACACTTACATCCAAATAATTGATACTTCAAAATATCTTGAATGCTACTCGACTCATAACCTCTTTATTGCCATGATGAGAAAAATGGGCATCCCTACCCGGCTGGTAGTCGGAGACCATATTGACAAAGTTCAAGACGGCAAAGCCCAAATTGACACCACCACCGGGCATGCCTGGGCAGAGGTTTGGGATGGTGCTAAATGGGTACGAATTGATGCTACTCCCCAGCCAAAACATCAAAAAGACCAAAACCAGGATCAATCTCAGCAACAAGGCCAGCAGGCTGATGACAACGGCATGGAGCAGGGAGAAGAAGGAACTGAGGGTAAGCCCGGCAAACCAGGCAAACCCCGGCCGGATATGAAATTTCAGGATCAGGGCAAACCAACTGAAGCTTCAGACCAACAAATGCAATCAGGACAACACAACTTACAACAAGCCCAAGAAACCATGAAGCAGATACAAC
>CAYSNN010000030.1:0-10723 GCA_964432475.1 uncultured Gammaproteobacteria bacterium | reverse complement strand
ACTGTCATTAACTCTCCTCTTTTTTCTCCCTGCCTTAATGAAATCTCTAAATCAATTTTGATAATTGGGTCTTTTTGAAAAAGTATCGTGCCCCGGTATCCTCCGCTTGTAATTTTTGCCTCCTCAAACTCTGTAACTATTCCTTCTTTTTGGATATCGTCCAGGGTTTGAATGAATACTTGTTCTATATCTGATTTTTCCGAAAGATCAGATGAAAAATCTAGGTCTTCTGAAAAACGAGGGCTTTTGTATAAGAGTCTAAGAGCCGTTCCACCTTTGAAAAATATGTTATTAGTTTGGGGCTGCTGGAAAAAATATGATAGAAATAAATGTTGATAATATTCTCGGAGCACATTAATATCCGAGCTTTGGTATTGAACTATTAATTTATTAATTTGTTCCTGAGCTATCATACAATCTCCCAATTTTGCGGCGTATTAAATACTTTTTCTACCTTTTTAATAAGACTCTTTCTTCCATACAATTTAGCATACTCAAGTGTCTTGTTTTTATCGAGCGATGATACATTTAATCTGTCTAAAGAAGGACCTCTTCCTAAAGTCACAAAATATATATAGTCAACCAATGCCTTTTCTGGCTCGGCAATTAAAAATGACCTCTCCCCTTCTCGTTTAAGAATATATCCTGTATAAGCTTCTTTTTTGATTGTATAATAAGGAAAGGTAACACTTGGACTATTAAATACCCTTGTGGGCTTTGTTGTAGCTGAAGTCACAGTGTATGGACTCTCTGGAATAATGCCATAATACGCTAGCGCATAGGCAAAGGAGATGTATGAAGGTCTATAAAGTTTGTTAGCCACTTCCCTCTCATTTGGTGGATCGGTTTTAAGTGTATAGAGACCCTGTTTTAACCTAGTAAACAAACCCTTCTCTACCTGAGTTTCTAAGAAATATTTGACAGCGTACGAAGGGGCCTGATAAATTCTAGAAAATTCTAGTGGTGTAAAAAATCGTATTCCTCTATTAAGAAGCTCTTCTCTAACTAATAATGGTTTCGGAAAAGTGTACATATTTATACTTTACTGAAATGATTTTACACCTTTTTATAATATTTGTCAATACCTTATAAGAACTGACCCTTGTATAGTAACCGTTTCAGGATTTAACAATAGCTAGTCATCTTAAACATCTACACTATAGTGACTAGCCACTAATTAACTATTGTGATATATTCCAAAAGTCATGCTGACTCGTAAAAAAATCTCTGTTGTACCTATTGCCTACTGTGATGAAGGCAATATTTTAGAGCTTTACAAAAGAACCAATGCAGTTTTAAAAAAGATTACCCCAAACTATGAAATAGTTTATGTTTGTGACTCAAGCCCTGATAAGTCAGAACAGATTTTAAGAAAGCTGGCTGCCAAAGATAAAAGACTGACAGTTGTACTTCATTCGCGCAATTTCGGCGCTCAAAATGCTTTTACAACCGGTATGAAACAAGCAAGCGGTGATGCTGTAGTGATTATGGATGGAGATTTACAGGACCCTCCTGAGCTGATTGAGGAGTTTGTTAAAAAGTGGCTTGAAGGGTATGATGTGGTTTATGGAGCCAGAAGAAGAAGAGAAAAAAGCATGGGGAGCTTTTGGCAGTATGCCTATCATCAGTTTTATGTGCTTTTTAATAAGTTAAGTTATGTCAAAATGCCGCTTGATGCAGGTGATTTTTCTTTAATGGATAAAAAGGTAGTTTCATGGGTAAATTCTTTACCCGAAAAGGATAGATTTATCAGGGGACTAAGGTCTTGGGTAGGGTTCAAACAAATCGGAGTAGACTATGTCAGACCGGAAAGATTTTCCGGAAAATCAACAAATAATTTTATAAAAAACTTGTTTTGGGTGCGAAAAGCCATCTTCTCTTTTTCCTACTCTCCCCTTGAGTGGATTTTTTATATCGCATCTTTTTCTGTAATCGTGTCTCTTTTGGCTATAGTTGTATACCTCCTGCTTTATTTTTATAAACCGGATGCACCTAAAGGGTTTTTGACTCTGCTGATTGCAGTACTCTTTATAGGCAGCATTCAGATGATCATTTTAAGTATTATAGGTGAATATCTAAGAAGAATTTTTGAGGAAGTCAAGTCAAGACCCACAGCTATAGTCAAAGAAGTAATAAATAATCACAGAAGAAGAAAACGCTAAAGTAACTCTGAAGCTAACTTATATCCTAATTTCTTATACCACTCATCAAAACTGAAGATTCCATCTGCGCTGATCTTTTTTGCAACCGCCGCCACTACTGCATCTGCCAAAGTTTTCCTGTTATTGCTTTCTGATTCAAAATATTTCACTGCTTCTTTTAAATAATTTCCATCTATTGATTCTATAGATTGAACAGCAAATTCTGCACTTAAAATTAACTGTCCGATTTTTTCTGCTGATTTATACTTTTTCAGTCTTCGCTGGATGGTATCTACAGTTTCAACTAAGACAGTGGCCGGATAAACAAGTTTTATCTTCTGTTCGTAAAAATTCTCGAACAAAACTTCAGCTTTGGAGAAATTTGCATCCTCTCTGTTAAACAAAGCGATTAGCGCGTCCGAATCTACAACAAGTGTTTTTATTGCCATATCCTCCCCACTCACTTATCTTCTTCCTCATAATGATAATAATCGTGTCTTGTAGAGAGATCTCTGGGCAACTTCTCATCCTTTAGTAGTTGGTGCACTGCCTTTGCTGCTTCTAGCAAAGACTTTGTGGATTGCTGATACTTTTGCTGTTTGTCCATCTCCTCAAGTTTTTTAAGATCATCCAAACTAACAAGTCCAGCTTGAGGCCGCTCTTGACTTACGATAACCACCCGTTCCTTTTTCTGTTTTACACGCTCAAGAACTTGCTTGTGACTTCTTAGAATTTCTCTTATATTTACGGTATTTTGCATAACAAATTTAGTATAGATCAAATTCCACTAAATGTCAACCCTCTTGTTTGACATACTAATTGACAATTATTCACTCCTAATATTGCTGTCTTCCAGTCAAGTCTAAGTAAAGTTGGGCTTTTATCAGATCAAAATCCTCTTTTCCTTTATATTGCGTAAGCTGCTCCTCTGCTTTCTGACTTGTTACTTTAAAAATCGGACCATAATCTCCTGCAATAACTTGTTTTTCAGATAAAAATTGGTTAAAAGAAAGCATAAATACACTGTTTAGAATAACTATTAAGGCTATTACCGTAACACCTAGAAAACTTCTTAGCTCAAATACTTTTTGTACTGCAAATGCATAAATTAGCATTAAAAACGGAGTTAAAATTAAAAAGTAATACATCCTGGCAGGAGTTTGGGTAACTAGATAGATTAGCGGAATTACAACCAAATAAATTAGTAAGAAACGGAATCTTTTATTTTGAGCTATGACCCATATTCCGACTGGGAAAAGGAAAAACTCAAAGATAAAGAGAAAGCTAAAAATTTTTGTCAGGGGGAATTGATTCAAGAACACAGTGTAATCCTCCCCTAAAACATTTTCAAAGTGTGAGCCGTTAATAAGTTGTAATCCCCTGAAAAGATTGCCCGCATCAAAGCTTTTTTCCATCTGGGTGGCTATACACTCTGTACAAGTAAAGTTACCCATTGCAAGATATGGAACTACCGGAATAAGACCTAAAAATATCCCTAGCCCTAATCCTTTCCAGCTTACTTTAACCTTATAAATCATTAGTATTACTGCTGTAATCAAAAGAAGTAGTACGCCTGAGTAGTGCAGTTGTGAAAGTAAAACTAAGGATAGGCTTAATCCAAAAACAGATCCGGGCTTTTTATCTATTATCAGCCTATGTAGAAAAAAGAAAAAAGGTACAGCAAAAAGCATAATTAAATCAGGCCCCCAGATTTTTCTAGAGTATAAAATCATCCAAGGTGAAGTAGCCAAAATTATTGAGGATAAAATTGCTACTAAATTGCCATAATATCTTTTTACAACAAGATAAAAAATAGACACTAAAAATGTGTTAATTAGGGCAATTAAAACACTAATTACTAAAGGATCCCTTGCAAAAACTGCCAAAATTATAATCAGATCATAAAAAAGTGGCATATTATACAAAGTAGAACTTGAAACTCCTGAATTTTGTGGAATATATGGAGATGAATAGAACTTGACTGCTGCAGAATAGGTATTTGCCTCATCCAATTTAAACTCAATTAAATCTAAGCTTGTTAATCTAAAGGCAGCAGCGAAAAAAAAGATTACTGCAACCCAAAATATTGGTTTGTTAAATATATTCATTGTAAATTGTAAATTGTTACTTGAAAATTTCTATTCTATTCTCAACTCTTGATTTTCTTCACTTAAGACCACCTGCTCCCCTGGTCCAACAATAATTGGCATCTTAAAATAAGCTGTTTTCTTTTGCCCGTCAACAGTCACATTCATTGTACGATACCTATCTTCATAAATACTGGGCAAATAACAGTCAGCTTTGTTGGTAAGTAACATAGCATAAGATGATTCAAGTTGGATGTCAAAATCCCGTTCTAAGAGGCAAATTTGGGCTTTTATATCATATTTTGATAAATCGATAATTACTGTATTAAATTGGTTGAAAACAACGGCTTTATCAAAGGCAAAGGCGGTTGATATTCCCTGTTGATCTCTTGGGGTTAGTAACTCTTTATGGATTACAAGATAATCTACTCCCAGTGCTTTCAGTTTCGATAAAACCTTTTCATCAAAACCTGCCTTTACTTGAGCTAAAAACATCAGTTGATCTGGTGGTAAATAAGAGGTATTTCCATTCACAATCCTTTCTCCTGTCTGAGTTAACCAATTAAGATAGGCTGAATTTTTACCAAAATCGTCCATTTCAATACTAAAAATGGGCAGATGCAAAGTTTTCTTACCTTCTAAAAACTGCAGATTACTCTTGCCTATTTGATCTATTTTCGAAAGAGTCAAAGATCTATCGTCATAACTTTTAAGAGTAAAATTTTCTAAAGTTAAAATTGCAATTGCCAAAACTGCCAGAATAGCTATTTTTTTAGGCCACTTTTTAAATAGCCACAAAGCCCCGAATGAGGCAATCAAGGCAAAAGGGATCAGCAAAACAAACTCAAACCTGGTGGGAGAACGTATACCTCGTATCACAGGCACCCATTCATAAAGATAGTAAAAAGGCAGCTTTAGACTATCTTCTTGGCCATCATAGTAGGGTCCAAAACTGAAAATAAAGGGTAGGATAAAAAGCAGGTAAAAATATAAACTCCGAAATTGTCTAATTCCCAAAATAAGCAATATCAAAGGTAATAATCCTACAAATAATGTGTGTTCTTCATAATTAAAAATTCCTGTGTCAGGATCTTTGGGAGACCTAAACTTATCAAGACTTTTAACATAGCCTCCATAGAAGAAATTATCAGGATTTGAGGCAAAATAGTCATTTATTCTGGCTGAAAAATAGCTTGATTCCTCAAGTCTTCTTACAACACCTTCTTTTTGAGAAAAATCCAAATAAGGCAGATTAAAATATAAAAGCACTGGCAGAAATGCTAATCCTATTAACCCTGATCTCCCCAATTTCCCTATATATCCCCAATCTCCCTTTCTTAGATGGCTTATCAAAAAAGGCAAGGCTAAAATAGGCAGCAAAATGATAGTAAAAATTTCATAATAGTTATTTGTTAAAGCATTTAGGGTAAAAAACAACCACAAAAGGAGAGACCCTTTGAGGCTGGGCTTTTCCAAAAACCGGTAGGCAAACAAGAAAACCAAAGGCAGGAAATATTTTCCCAAAACATCAAGGTGCTGAGGAAATCTCACCATAGTATTGGCATTAAAGGTAAAAATAAAAGCCCCCACGAAGGCTGCATATTGGTTTTTAACAAAATAGTTGAAAGTATAAAATGCAGCCAAAAATGACAAAATAAAGGTGAGAAAGGTATAGAAATTGGCTGAAAACACAATATTGCCGCTTATCCAATACATAGGAGCAAAAATGATCGAGGGGACTAATCCGTTATTAGCAAAGACAAATGAGTACGGCTGAGGGTAAAACTGATAACCGTGCAGATATTGTTTTTGATCAAAAATCCTGCCTGTTTTTATTGAATCCTGGTTATACCAAAGCTGAGCTATATTAAAAGGATAATCTCCTAAGTCTGAAGAGTATGAAGCCATATTAGGTAAAAGCGGCCAGGTTAAAATAGCAGTTAAAACAAAAGCAATTACAACCACTAAAAGGTATTTTTTCATTGAGTTAATGTTCAAAGTAATATTCATTCCATAAATCAACGCTAAGAGGAATAAATTGACCAGTTTTAAAATCATATCCTAAAATCTGGTGACAGTCTAAATGATTCCATATACAACTGCCTGCCACAGCTGCATAGCTTTCAGCATACCTACAGTAGTAGGGTTTACCATTTTCCTGACAGACAAGCTTTAAATCATCCTGTTGTACTTGTTTTAAAAGTAAGTTCAATGACTCCTTTGGAGTCTCTTCAGCTTTAAACCATAGAGGATATTGCTCAGGACTGGGATCTCTAAGATGAGTCAAGTTAATGGGATAAACTATTATATGATGGATAAAAAGGGCTGCTACTGCTACCAACACATATTTTTTCCACAAACCAGATTTATAAACTATAACCATAAGGGTATAAAAGCTTGCCAGAACCGGTGTATATCTTCTCATTCCCGGAGAACCGGAAGGATCCAAAGTCAGACTGGAGAGTACTAATACAGCTAACCCCCAAACCAAAGCTAAGATAACACAACGATTATAATCTTTATGCTTAAACGCCAAGAAAAAGCTTACCCACAGCACAAACACAACAGAAATAATCGGGAATATTAGAGAAAACTCTCCATTTTTGGCCTCAAAATGATATGAACTGCCACTTACAAAAAGGTCTCTGGTAATCCCCCCCAAATTTTTAGCAAAGTTTTCAGCATCAACTCTTAAGCTCCCGGCCCCTCTAAAGATTCCGCTTCCTGCCACCGGATCAAAAATCAACAAACTTCTGCTTGGCGGCTCAAGATAAGCAAAAATTAAAATAAGCGGCAGTAAAAAAGAGACCAAAAGTACACTTAAAACTTGATATTTTAGTTTAGCCGATATCCCTCCCATCTTCCACAAAAGAAGCACCAGCATTACCGGAACGTAGTAAACAAAGGTAGGATAAGCAGAGGCTCCCATCATCAGAAGCCCCCCCAGTATGGCTGTCTGTAAAAGATTTAGCCATAATTTCTTCAATTTAAAATCCAAAGTAGTAATCAGCAACAGATAAATTGGCAGGAACTGAAGATCAAGACCGTATTCTGTCTGAGTACTGTTTAAAAATAGTATTGTTGGTGATGTACCGATCACTAAAAGTGACAAAAGAGCTTTTTTTTCACCCAAGTATTTATATAAAATATGGGTTAGACCAAAAAGAGATATTAGCGCTAAAACAAGTCTTAAATATTTAGCGCTAAACAGATCAAACCCAAAAAGGTTATAGACCAAAAGCAGCGTGCTGTACCATCCTACGCCGTTTGAAACACCATCATAAATCTTGTGATGCTCCAGCCAAAAAACGTTTCTTACCGAATCAGACAACTCTTCATAACGTATCTGGGTGTTGGAGTGAAAAGTAAAGACTAGTTGAAAAATCAATAGTAAAACTGGTAAGCTCCAATACAAGATATTCATTACAGTACTTTCAAAATAATACCATTATGAATAAATTCTCTGAAAGAGCCAAAAATGAGCGGGATTTTTTTGATAGACTGGCTACCAAACACGATCTTCACTATTTCTGGGGCTGGAAAACCAAGGTCGGCCAGTATAGACATGATCGTCGGGCAGAACTGATAACTCAATATGTGAAACTTAACCGCAAAATAAAAGTTTTAGAGCTTGGTTGCTTTGTGGGAGAGCTGACTCATAAGCTGGCATCTAGCGGAGCAAAGATTTATGGAATTGACATCTCTGCTAAAGCTATTGCTCTTGCCAAAGATAGGTTTAAGCTTAAAAACATCTTTTTTTCCGTTGACAATATAGAAAAAAGCAGGCTCAAAAGCAACTTTTTTGATGCTGTCACCGGCAACGGGATCTTACATCACATAGATTTGGATTGTGGTCTTTTGGAGATCAAGAGGCTGCTCAAAAAAGGTGGTCAGGTCATCTTTTTTGAACCTAATTTATTAAATCCTGAGATATTTTTGGAAAGAAAGGTAAGCTTTTTCAGAAAGATCTCCAATAGCTCACCCGATGAGACTGCCTTTATCAGGTGGTCTCTCAAAAGAAAAGTTGAGGCGGCAGGCTTTGTTAAGGTCAAGGTCGAACCGTTTGACTTTATGTACCCGGCATTCCCATCATATTTTATACCCGTTTTAAAAATAATTGATTCTGTTTTGGTTAAACTGCCGCTTATAAGAGAATTCTCAGGATCTTTAATAGTAACAGGAGAAAAAAGCTAATTTATCGTTTTTATGCTTTGTAAGATAGTATTAAATTCCTGAGTTTTGGAAGTATCTCCCGGGTAAATTTTAATGGCAAACCCCTGTGTCTCAGTTCTTAAAAGCAGCAAAAACGTCAGATGTTCACCTGAACCGTATGTTTTGCCGGAGCCTTCTGAAAACCCGGGCAGATTAACAGGCTGGGTGATTAACACTGCCCCGTCTATTTTAAACGGCAGCTTACTTTCCAACAAATCGAGTTTGGCGCCTTTCTCAATTCTTTGTGAGTAAAACTCCAGAGCTAACCCCTCTTTACCGGTTAAATTATTACTGAGCCTGACTCCATTTGCCGTCTGCCCTGAAATTGAAAATCCCTGAGGAATGGTAAATTGCAGATTCAAAGAAGCATTTGAATAAACATTCCCTGCCGGAACGCTCCTGGGCAGCAGTTGCGCCTGCAACCCGCCTGATTGTGTGGCTGTTGGGGGAGCAGCAGAGGGAGTTGCCTGTTTTAAAGCTTCGAGTCTTGTTCTGGCCAGCTGACCAATCTGGGAGTCACCTTTTGAAAACTGCATCACCTTGTTTAGATTTGCCATGGCCTTATCCACCCTGCCAGTATTTTCATAGGCAATAGCCGAGTTAAACAAAAGACCAATATTTCTAGGTTCAATTTTTAGAGCCTTTTCAAAATATTCAGCAGCTTTGGCATGGTCTCCCACTGAACCATAAAAATTACCTAACCTGCTGATAATTTCTGCATTTTTAGGATTAAAATTAAAGGCTTTTTGATAAAAATCAAACGACTCCTGGGCTTTTCCCTGTTTTAGGTAGTAGTCACCTACCCCCTCAAGCGAATAAGCATACTCATTTAAAACACCGGTCAGTTCACTCTTGTAAGTTTTCTCCAACATAAAAGGCTTTTTATTAGGAAAGCCTTTATTAGAAAATGTGTACTCAAAATCCTTTGGATCAACCTCTTGGGTAGAATCTTTATCAACCACCTGATACAACATCCCCCTTGGTATCAGCTTAAAGCGGGTTTCATCCAGTTTTAAACTGGGGCCAAGATCAGATCCGGCATATAGAAAGTTATTTCTTAAAGCAGGAATTGAGATATAAATTTTATACTCTTTTAAATTAAGACCAAAAAAGTCATTGACATACCTTGAGTATTCGTCTGCCCGGTCATAAACTAGCTTTGAGTCATCAGGAATTTTTAAATCGGTTGTAGATTTAAGATTTTCTCTGTACCATTTTAGTATATAAAGCAAATTGTCTGTTATAGGGATAACGTTAGGTTTATAAACGCTTGTACCGGGTATATCGTGCACATAAAAAGATAGAGAATCATACAGATCAGATGACCCAAAAAGAATGGACTTTTCCTCCCCCATCGGTCTGTATAAGTTTTTAGCATAGTCTTCTGTTAATACTTGCCCTCTCCTGTTTAAAAAAGGAAACCAAATTATTGCGGGGATAATGGCAATTGCCAGAATATAAACCCGGTAATTAGCTATCTTAAGTGACTTAGCTAACTTTAGATACTTAATTAGGTGGCTTTCCCATTCCCCTGTCACCAGACTCAAATATCCTGCTCCGGCCAAGATTACCCAAGCTACATCTGAAACCAAAAACCAGGATTCCTGGTTTCCTGAAAAATATAATCCTGCAAAAAACCAGTTGGTAAAAACTGTAAGGAAAAGAAAAACAAAATAGAATTTACTTTTTTGCCAAAGATAGATGCTGCCTAAAATTATAAATGGCAGCATGAGCGGGGTAAATTTCAAGAACCAATTTTTGATAAAATTCCAGGTGCTGCCAAAGAAAATCTCCGGAGAACCGGTGAAACCATTAATTCTGCCGATATCAGGCACATAAACATTTAACCCTGCACCGGTTGAAACATTCCATACTCCTTCAAAATCTACTGCCCTCCAATAGTTTAAGAAAGGATTAGCTGCGGCTCTAATTGGAATATATAAATGTATTAGTATTACAGCTACGATACCGACCGCAAACCAAACTAAAAACCCCGGGACAGTAAAAAACTTACGCTTACCCCACATAAACCAAAGTATAGAGGGCACAATTGAGGCAATAACCGGGTTTGTACCGGTTGCCAGCCCCATTAAAAAGGCAATAATTGACATGTTAATAAAGTATCTTTTCTTAGTTGTGGAAATAATCAGAAGATAAAGGACAACTAATTCAATTAAAACAACTAATATAAATGTTTCTACATTTTGCGACTGGGACCAAAACTGGTAGGAAAATGCCAGAGCAAGCATCGAGAAAATCCCTGCTAACTTAAGTGACTTAGCC
>CAYSNN010000029.1:0-10748 GCA_964432475.1 uncultured Gammaproteobacteria bacterium | reverse complement strand
TAGGTAATGATATTGTTGCCCATAATACATATATTAATGGGAATTTGGGGATAGGGGCTACCACTTCTTCCAATAAACTGGATGTGTGGGGAAATGCCAGGATTGCCGGCACATCTACCATAGACTCTACCTTAAGTGTAGCTGGAGTAACAACTCTTTCTGCAGGTAATGCTGCCTTGTCTTTTACCGGCACTACCCCATCCATTACCTCCGGGGCTAATTCTTTCTCCATATTCTCCGGAGGGAATGTAGGGATAGGTATCTCCTCCCCCCTGTCCGGAGCTTTAACTGTCCAGGGCAAAGGGACTGGCACTGGAATAACATTACAGACCTATGGCTCAAACTTAACCCAGGGTTTGACTGTGCTGGACAACGGCAGCGTAGGGATTGGGACTACCCAACCAACAAATATGCTAGAAGTTTCATCAGGCGTCAATACATCATTAGCACTGTTTACGAGTGGTCATTCTAACTTTGGAGCAGTTCGTATTCGAAACAGTAATAGTAATACATTTTGGGATCTTGCTGTTGCAGGAAGTAGCAATGGAATGGATGCAGCTGCAGGAACCTTTTATATAGACAGTACTGGCGCTACACCTGATTTTAGTATAACTACAGGTGAACTTGTGGGAATTGGTGTAGCAACACCAAACAATAAACTCGAAGTTCGTTCTACCACCGGTCCCCAACTAAGAGTAGCCTATGATAATTCGAACTATTTCACTCAGTCTGTATCTTCAAAAGGAGCGATCACCTTTGATGCAACAGGTACTTCTGCAAACTTCACTTTTTCAGATAACCTAATTGCTTCCGGTAATGTAGGTATTGGAGCCTCAGTACCTCAAGCTAAATTAGTTATCCAAGGTAATGTTGGAATTGGTTATACGGGAGCAAATCAATCAATCCCAGACAATGGTTTAGCAGTAGCTGGAAATGTAGGAATAGGTCTAACTACAGCAAACTCACAACTATCTGTTGCAAATAATGTCCATATAGGTTCACTCTATCAAGGAATTGCAGCTCCCACCAATGGACTGTTTGTAGATGGAAATGTAGGGATAGGCGGCACATCAGCTGCATATAACCTGGATGTCTGGGGAACAGGCAGATTTACAGGAGCTTTAACATTGGCCGGAAACTTAGGAATAGGTGCATCCATCACCTCTGCTAATTTAATAAACGCTTCAAACCTTAATGTTACAGGAAATAGTGTCTTAAATACTCTGTCTGTCACCTCCTGTACAGGCTGTGGAGGGGTAACATCATCCTCTACTTTACAGATAGCAGATGGTACAGCTGCAGCCCCATCTTACTCTTTCTCTGCTGATACTGATACTGGAATGTGGAGACAAGGAACTAACTCTTTAGCTTTAACTACCAATGGATCAGGAACACTGCAAACAGGCAGGACTATCAATGGGATAAATATTAACTCTGCCGGAAATGTGGGGATAGGTACTACTAATGTAGGTGATGCTTTAATAGTTATGGGTGGTAATGTAGGCATAGGCTTTACCTCACCTACTTCCCTGCTCCATGTCCAAGGAGATGGAATTCCGGCAGTATTCAAGACAGCCCAAGCACTTTCTACTGCAAGCAGCTTTTCTGGTGCTGTTACAGCTAACGGATATATATATCTTGTGGCAGGCAGTCCTGATGGAGGAGTATCTTATGTAAGTACTGTATATTACACTAAAGCCAATTCAGATGGATCAACAGGAACATGGAATACTAATAGTAATTATTTACCAGTGGCCAGAGGTGGACATACGGTAGTAACCTCCAATGGTTATATTTATGCCATAGGAGGAACCGATACAGCTTCAAGATCTAGTGTTTACTATGCCCATATAAATTCTGATGGATCAATTGGAAGTTGGACAACTAACAGTAACAGCCTACCGACAGCCAGAGTAGACCATAGCTCTGTAGT
Organism: uncultured Gammaproteobacteria bacterium; assembly: GCA_964432475.1. Taxonomy (GTDB): domain Bacteria; phylum Patescibacteriota; class Microgenomatia; order Daviesbacterales; family UBA10151; genus CAYSNN01. Next base: position 8,815 of record CAYSNN010000029.1, on the reverse strand, counting down.
TGCTAACGGATACCTCTATGTTATAAACGGTAGCACAAGCAGCAACACAACAGTATATTATGCAAAACTAAACTCTGACGGATCAACAGGAGTGTGGAATACTACCAGTACATCTGCACCCAGACGCTACCATTCTTCAGCAGTAGCTAACGGATATGTATACGTGATAGGAGGGCAGGACTTTTCCAGTTCTCAGTCTACGGTCCTTTATGCCAAGTTAAATTCTGATGGATCAATAGGTACATGGACTACCAATAGTAACTACTTACCAGCAGTAAGGATAAATATGGGTAATGCACTGGTAACCAATGGGTATATTTATGTGCTGGGCGGTTCAGGTGCCAACACTGTTTACTATGCGAAGTTAAACTCTGATGGATCTACGGGGCAGTGGTCAACCAGTACTAATGCGTTACCAACTGGAATGCAACAACACAATACTATAGCAGTCAATGGATATCTTTATACATTAGGAGGAACCAATGGCACCACCAATGTGTACTACAGTTCTGTGCCTAGAGTGACTATGGGAACAAACTTAGATCTTCTAGGGCTAACCTCCGGAACTTTATCTGAAGCAGGAAATGTAGGAGGCAGTATTTATGCCGGGAATATCTTCTCTGCCGGGGCATTGGAGGTATCAGGTAACTCCCAGTTTTGGCAAGGGGCAGGGTTTATGGGAGCTGTTAATATTGGAGTTGGGGCTACATTCCCGGGTACTTCTCCACTGTTTTCTGTTACCTCTGCTAATGCCACAAACTATGCTGCTGGTTCTGCTTTGACTGTATTAGGTAGTGGTAGTGTGGGGATTGGAATGACCAATCCAGGAGGAGCATTATCTATTGGAGGTAATGTGGGTATTGGTACTTCTGCTCCTGAAAGAAGACTGACTATCTCCCAAGATCTCACAATCACCGGTACTTTAGCAGGGATAACACCTGTTGGTAATACCCAGTTTGCTATCACCGGGGCAACAGGAACAAACACCTCAGAAAGATTATTGTTTGGAGTTGATACCACCTCCTCTTATGCTTTAATCCAGGCTGCCAATGGCGGATCCAGTATGAATCTGGCTTTACAACCTGGTGGAGGTAATGTAGGAATTGGGACAACATCACCTACTTCTTTACTACAAGTACAAGGAGATGGAAGCATGACCAACTATACCTCCCTTACATCTCTCCCGGAAGCTAGACAAGCTTCAACCGCTGTAGTAGCCAATGGATATGTATATGTAATAGGAGGCAGCACCAATGGCACGAACTCAAATAATAGAACATCTGTCTATTATGCCAAGACAAATTCTGATGGAACTATCGGCACCTGGAGCACAAATACTTACTCAATACCTGTAGCCTTACAGGATCACTCCTCGGTTGTAGCTAGTGGATATGTGTATGTAATAGGAGGTTGGAATGCCAGCTCAGCTCGGCAATCTACAGTTTACTATGCCAAGATTAACTCAGATGGATCAATAGGTACATGGAATACTAATAGTAACTACATTCCTATAGCTATTATGGGTCAAGGATCTGTTGTTGCTAATGGGTATGTCTATGTAGTAGGCGGAGACAATAACGCAGCAGCAAGTACCATCTATTATGCCAAGATTCAGGCAGATGGAAGCTTGGGCTCATTTGCTCGTTCTTCCACAGCTTTACCTGCAGCAGTAAAATGGCTGCCTTCTGTTGTGGCAAATGGGTATATATATGCAGTAGGAGGGGTTAATAATGCAGGAACCTCATTATCAAGCGTATACTTTGCTAAATTAAATTCTGATGGCTCAACCGGCACTTGGGCAAGCACTACCTTTCTGCCAGTACAAAATGGCTACAGCACAGCAGTAGTCTTAAATGGTTACCTTTACGCTGTTACAGGAAGCGGACAGAGCAAAACATACTATGCCAAGATTGGTTCTGACGGGACTGTTGGAAGCTGGTCAACTGGAAGTACTCATAGCTTAAGTACCAGCGCAAATGCTGTAACTGGCAATGGTTATATCTATGTATTAGGTGGAGGAAGCACCAATGTTAAATCTGCATCCGGCCAGAGAGTATCGCTGTCAACGAATCTTGACTTAATAGGACTAACATCTAATAACTTGACTGATGCCGGATATGAAGGCGGATCAATCTTTGCTGGTAATATCTTTTCCAAAGGTAACTTAGAGGTAGGCCAAAATGCACAGTTTTGGAATGGAGCATCAATAACTGGAGGCTTAAATGTCTCAGTAGGAATAGGTGCTTCTAATCCTAATGTCACTTCCTTACTGTCAGTATCCGGAAATGGCTCAACTGGAGGATGGAAGGTAAATAGTAACTCCATACCTTTAGCAAGATATCTACACTCCACAGTAACTACTAATGGATATATCTACGTGCTTGAAGGGTGGAATGCCTCTAGTGCTCTACAATCAACTATTTATTATGCAAAAGTAAATGCCGACGGATCAGTTGGAACCTGGAATACTAATCCAAATTACTTAGATCCCAATGGTAATGGCGGGGCTAGAGGCCATAGTTCTGTTGCTGCTAATGGCTATATATATTCAATGGGGGGCGGATTAAGCGGTGTGTACTATGCAAGAGTAAATTCAGATGGAACCTTAGGATCCTGGGCTACAAACAGTAATACTATATCTGACGCCCCAACATACCATACATCTATAGCTGCTAATGGTTATATCTATGCAATAGGAGGAAGTTCTGGAGCTACATATTATTCTACTGTACGGTATGCCAGACTAAATTCTGATGGCTCTGCTGGAGCGTGGACTACAAATAGTAATTACTTGCCACAGGCAAGAGACAGATTCGCCTCAGTTGTAGCAAATGGTTACGTCTACGCCTTAGGTGGTAATGACGGATCAGCTGCCCAATCTACAGTTTACTATGCCAGACTAAATTCTGATGGCTCAGTAGGAAGTTTTACCACTAATACTAATTACTTACCGGCTGCTATAAAACAACATTCAGCAGTTGTGGCCAATGGCTATATTTATGTAATTGGTGGTAATGGAGCGTCTACAGTATATTATGCTAAAGTTAACGCAGATGGATCAACAGGAGTTTGGTACACCAATAGTAATGCTTTACCAGCAACTGTTGCTGATCAAACCTCAGTAGTAGTTAACGGGTATATATATACGGCAGGCGGCGCTATTGGAGGCACAGCAAATACTACTGTCTATTATGCTCCCTTAAGCAGAGTATCCATTGCAGCAAACTTGGATCTTTTAGGTCTGACATACGGGTCAGGCAGCTTAGGAGATGTGGCAACAGATACAGGTGCAGGTTCTTTGGGTGGCTCAATAGCTGCAGGTAATATCTTTGCAGCTGGTAGTTTGGATGTAAATGGTCAGGCTAATTTCTGGAATGGTGCTGGATTCTTTAGTCCGGTAAATATCGGTGTCGGCGCCTCAGCCAATTCCAATCCCGCTCTTACTCTAAAGAGTATAACCGCTACATCTAATATAAATACCTTTAGCATCATCAGCGATGTTGGATCAGCCAATAATACTAAATTCAGGATCGACTCTGATGGAGATGTGTTTACAGATGGTATTTATAACTGCGGAGGTGGAGCTTCAGATGATGCCTGTATGACACCTTCTACCTCTGCTGACTTTGCAGAAACTCATCTGGTTAATGGTTTATACGATGATTATGAAATTGGAGATGTAATGCGTGTGGCAAGTAATGGCAAAGCTGAAAAATCAGCATTAAGATATGACAACGCAATACTGGGAGTTGTGTCCAAAAAGCCAACTATTTTAGGTATGGGAATACTGGAGCATGTGGATGAGGAGACTAAAGAAGCCTTTAGAAACGGTAAAATTTCTGCAACAGATATAGAAAAGAAGCTAAATGCCAGAAAAGTAGCAATCACAGGTTATACCCCTGTTAAGGTCTCAACAGAGTCCGGTGTAATTCGCGCAGGAGACTACTTAACTTCCTCATCAATTCCGGGTGTTGCTATGAAAGCAACCAGGCCAGGACAGGTAGTGGGGAAAGCCTTAGAAGAGTTTACAGGGGACAGTGGACAGGGGACAGAAAATACAAATACTGTAACCTGTAACCTACAACCTGAAACCTGCCCGCAGGGCAAGATCATGGCTTTTGTCAATGTGACTTTCGCTGATCCGGGCAATTTCCTGGCTTCCCTATCCTTAGACAACAACGGCAACTTAATAGCCCCTGCCTTTAAGACAGACAAATTACTAATTTCTGACAATATAGATTTATCAACTCTAAGCTCTAACTCCTTGCTTTCATATAATCAGATGAGTGAAACAGCCAATGGTACAAATAACCAAACCACCTTTGGGCCAAATGCTACTTTAGACGTACTAAGTACACTTAAAAACTTTGATGAAGCTTTGGTGGATATGAAAGCCAAACAAGCCACAGATTCGGCGGATATTGCAGCATTAGTGGACAGGGTACAGGTTACAGGGGACAGATTAAATACATTAAAGGAACAGATGGCATCACTTTCTGCGCTGATTGCTACTTCATCTGCTTCTTCCAACTGTAATCTACAACCTGAAACCTGTAACCTAAATTTGACTCCTCCAGACACCCTGCTTGCCACAGGTTCTGCGACTTTAGCAGATTTGACAGTCACCTCCGAGGCGACAATTTCCGGACAATTAACTGCCTATAACTTAAATATTCAAAACTCCCTTAAGGCTTTGGGTACAACCTCTTTGGGCCAAACTAATATAGCCGGAGACCTATCTGTAGACGGAACGCTTTCTATAGAGAACGGCTCAGAAATTAATGTGTTAGGCACGCTGTACTTACAAAAATCTATCTTGGCTGACGGGGTAGATATTCTAAACGGCAAAGTCGTGATAGACAAAGACGGCAATATTAAAGCTACCTCTATAATTGTTGACCAGATCAAGGTGAGTACCGGCAAGAGTGCAGGACAGGGCAAGATTCTAGCTGGACAGACTGAAAGTTTAATAAGCAACGAGCTCATTGATGAGAAATCTATAATCCTTATCACACCTGAGGTAGCAACAACTCAACCTGTAGCCGCAACAAGTAAAGTCAAAGGTGTATCATTTAAGGCTGTTATACCTGAACCTGCCTTAGAAGATATCACCTTTGGATATATCATAATAAATCAAATAGATACAGCAACACCAGTCAGCACCTCATCTGCAGGATTACAATGAAAATAGTATTTACTAAACATGCTATAGAGAAATTTCCAATATTGACAAAACTCGGATGGAAACTGAGCAAAAAAGATATAGAAAGAACTATTAAGAACCCTGCATGGAAAGGAATTTCAAGATTTGGTCAACAAACAGCTATGACCTTATTAGATGAAAATCATATTATTAGAGTGATCTACAATATAAAGGATGGTATAATTAAGGTAATAACATTCCATATAGCAAGAAGGGGTAAATATGAAAGTACACTACAGTAAGGATGAAGATATTTTAATGATTCAACTAACTAATAAAAAAGTAGATGACGCCTATGAGACAAAAAACATGATAATTCATGTGTCTGAAGACAAAGAACCAGTACTACTAGAAATCTTTAATGCCTCGGAATTTATTAAGAAAGCCACTCAAGATATGCCCAAAAAGGTAAAACAAGAAATTATTAACCAATCTGTCTCCGTTGCCCACCAAATTAAAAAATAGCTTCTGAATGAAATTTATAAATACCAAGTGCGCTCTGTGTAACTCAGAAATAAACTATCGAGTTATTTTTGAGAGTCGTTTTGATGAAAAAGATTTTAACTCAGATACTTTTTCTGCCAGAAGATTACCTGATAGACTACATTTTCAAATTGTTAAATGTAAAAAAGATAATTTAGTGAGATCAAATCCAATACTTGATCCAAAAACTCTGGCAAATCTTTATAAACAAAGCCAGTTTAAATATGATAAAGAAGTTCCAAATCTAATAAAAACATATTTAAAAGCTTTAGATCCTATCCTAAAAAATTTACCTAAAAATGCCAAGATTTTAGAGATTGGCTGTGGAAACGGCTTTTTGCTTAAAGCTTTAAAAAATTTAGGTTTTAAAAATGTATTTGGTTTGGAGCCAAGCAGACAGGCTATCATAAAAGCACATCAATCTATAAAGCAACGTATCAAAATAGATATCTTAAAGCAGGGTTTATATAAAAAGGGGTCCTTTGACTTAATATGTTTTTTTCAAGTTCTGGATCATGTGGCAAACCCAAATGAGTTTTTAAAAATATGCTTTGATTTACTTATCCCCTCCGGATATATCCTATCTTTTAACCACAATATAGATAGCTTTTCTGCCAAGCTTTTAAAAGATAAAAGTCCCATTATAGATATCGAGCATACCTATCTTTACAGTCCGCAAACTTTAAAACTTTTATTTGAAAAAAATAAATTTACTCCCATAAAAGTCTATGCTCCTCCAAACTTTGTCTCAATTGAACACCTGGTCAGGCTTTCTCCGCTGCCAAAGCCTGTTAAGCAAACCCTGCTCTCTTTGTCATCCATATTAAATATGAGCCTATTATTAAACTTAGGAAATTTGTGTATAATAGCCCGGAAACTATCATATGACCAGAGAGCAAAAAAACTTTCGTAAAAGAATCCTTGAACTAAGTTTCGAACATAGACTACCCCATTTAGGTTCATGCTTATCTGCTATAGATTTAATAGATGCAATCTTTGAAGTCAAAAAATCGGATGAAAGGTTTATTCTATCAAACGGCCATGCAGGAGTAGCTTTATATGTCATATTGGAAAAACACGGTCTTATGCCTAATCTGTCTAAATTAAAAAAAATTCCTGTTCATCCAGATAGAAATACCAAAATCGGTTTGGATGTTTCAACTGGAAGCTTAGGAATGGGAATATCTATAGCTGTAGGAATTGCTCTGGCTCAAAGAGATAAAAATGTTTATTGTATGATCTCAGATGGAGAGTGCGCTGAAGGAGTAGTTTGGGAAAGTTTCAGAGTAGCAGCAGAAAACAAATTAACTAACTTAAAAATTATCTTAAATGCCAATGGGTGGGGTGCATATGATCCGATCGATCTAGACTCGCTTTTATCAAAACTTCACGCCTTTGGCCTAAAAACTGTTGAAGTAAATGGTCACAGAAAATCTGCTGTTTTGAATGCACTTAAAAGACGTCATAATAAACCACTGCTTATCTTTGCAAAAACCTTGGTTGAACAACTACCCTTTTTAAAAGGGCAGGATGCCCACTACTATATTATGAAGAAAGAAGAATATAACCAGGCAGTTAAAACCTTAGTATGATTAAAAAATTAGACATCAGCCAAAGATATGACAGCATGCGGGGTTGGTTTGGATATGAACTGTTTAACCTGATGGCTGATGATCCTGATATCTACGTTATTACAGGTGATTTAGGGTATGGGCTTTTTGATAAAATCCGGACTGCTTTCCCCAACCGCTTCATCAATGCAGGTGCAGCAGAGCAAGTGGCTTGCGGTTTGGCTGTAGGTTTAGCACTTGAGGGTAAAAAACCATTTTTTTACAGCATGACTCCTTTTTTATTATATAGATGCCTGGAAACTATTAGAAACTATATTCACCATGAGAAAATCCCAGTTAGACTTGTTGGTTCGGGCAGAGACAAAGAATATCACAAAGACGGTTTTTCTCACTGGGCTGAAGAAGATAAAAAGATAATGCAGATTTTTAAAAACATCACTTGTGTTTGGCCAGAGGATAAACAAGAAATTCCAAAACTAATCAAAAAAATGGTAAGGAGTAATAAACCATGGTACATAAACTTGAGCAGGTATTAATCACCGGCACTTCATCAGGTATTGGTCAAAAATTGGCAGAAAAATTAACCTCTAAAGGCTATCTTGTCTTTGGTATTGCCAGAAGAAAAAGCATAGGAGCTTTCCAATCTCTTCAGATTGATCTTTCCGAGTCCGGTTGTTGGAAAAAAATTGCCGCCAAATTGAAAAAAATAAAATTTATTCCTAAAGTAGTTGTTTTTAATGCAGCCATTCAGTTAAATGATTTAACACCTGAATTTGATCCTAAAATCACTAGTAAAATCTTTGAAACAAATTTTTTTAGTATCTTAGAAGGGGTAAAAACTTTAATACCTTTTATATCTCCTAAGGCGCATTTTATAGTCATATCCTCATCCTCTGCTTTTAAAGGCAGTAATCGTGAAGGTATTGGATATGCTGCCTCAAAAGCTGCTATAACCTTAGCCTTTGAAAGTCTTTATCATCATTTTAAAGGTAAATTTCTATTTAGCACGGTCTTTTTTGGGCCTGTCAACACTAATATGAGAAAAGGTAGGAAAAGTACTCCACTGATGCTATCTACTACACAAGCAGCAGATAAGATCATTGAAGTGATAGAAAATAAGAAAGTACAAACGTTTCACCCCTTATCAATCTTTTTAATAGTCAAAACCATCAAGTTACTACCGGCAAACCTTCATTTTAAAATCTTCTCCTGGCTAGAATCCGCTTTTTAATTGCCTGTAAGCCTCTACAAAACAGTTAAACAAATCTTTGAATTTCTCTCTCTAAGGAGTTTTTAAAATCTCGAATAATCGCCCAGTGTGTTTTAGGCAAGAATTCTTTTAACTCTATTTCAAAATTAATATTAGTACCCCAAAGAGCCCTTAAAGTCTCTGGTAAAACATTTTTCTTCTCAGCTGGTAATAAGTTTGCTCTAAGAATGAAATATAAATCGTAAAAATCTCTTGGTTTCTTCCTCCCCAGCAAAGCCTGAATTTTTTCATCAACTAACTGATCTTGCTGAAGAGGCGGCTGGAATTTCGGAAAAAGAGGCAGAAGAT
>CAYSNN010000028.1:8942-11093 GCA_964432475.1 uncultured Gammaproteobacteria bacterium | reverse complement strand
ATAGGTTTTCCGGCCAGGCCGTAGTAGAGGAAATCGTTTACAAACCCTATTAATTGAATTGGCCAGGAAAGAATTACACTATAAAATCCCGGGGAAAGAAAAGAAAGAAACGGCCAGCGGTAATAAAGGGCGAACAGGATTGCAACTACAAACCCTATCATAAAATATGCAACAGCTATATTAGAAATTATAACTGACTTTTTCATTAAGCTTCTTTGTTATCTTCAGGTCTGTCTTTTGATGATACAACAGTGGCAGCTACCACCCTCTCACCATCTCTTACTCTCATTAAAATTACTCCCTGGGTTTGTCTTTGCAGGGTTGGTACTTCTTTTAAGTCCATCTTGATTAGCTGTCCTCTGGTTGATGTTAAAACCAAAGTGTCCATAGCTCCGTCAACGACCTGGGCAGTAACAATCTCTCCTGTTTTAGCAGTAATTTGTGCAGCCTTAACTCCCTGGCCTCCCCTGCCCTGTCTGGACCAACCGGTAGTTAAGGTTTTTTTGCCCAGTCCATTTTCCATTACCACTAAAAGTTCTCCCTCAGCCTTGCCTACTATATTTAGAGAAACTACCTCGTCTTCTTTACCCAATCTAATCCCTCTAACTCCTGATGTATCCCGATGAGTGGGTTTAACCTGTTTTTCAGCAAACCTAATTGATTTTCCTTTCCTGGAAACAATTATTACATCATCCACTCCTGAAGTTGGACACACCCACCCTAAAACATCACCGGCATCTAGTTTGATGGCGACCAGCCCATTCTTTCTGATATTGGCATATTCTTCTAAAGCAGTCTTTTTAACAGTGCCCCGGCTGGTACACATAAAGAAATATTTAACTTCTTTTTCGGATTGTCTTCTCGTGAGTACTGCAGTTACTTTTTCTCCCTGCTCAACATTTATTAGGTTGACAATTGCCTGTCCTTTGGCAGCCCTTTGTGTTTCCGGAATATCCCAGACTTTGATTTGAAACACCCTTCCTCTGTCTGTAAAAAACAAGATATTATCGTGTGTTTGAGTATAGAAAATATGAGAAACAGCATCTGTTTCTTTGGTGGAGATTCCCATCACTCCTTTACCGCCTCTTTGCTGGGTCCTAAAAGACATGGGAGATTGCCTTTTGATATAACCGCCTTCGGTAATTGTGACAATTGTTACTTCATTTGGTACCAAATCTTCTTCATTAAACTCCCCGATTTTTTGCTTGTAGACCCTGGTTCGTCTGTCGTCTGCATACTTTTCCTTAATTTTGACTAATTCATCTTTGATAACTTTAAGAATTTTTTCAGGGTGTGCTAACAAGTCTTCCAAATAATCAATAGTTTCCCGTACCATTTTCAACTCGTCTTCAATCTTTTGTATCTCTAAAGCTGCAAGTCTTCTTAGCTGCATATCCAAAATAGCTACTGCTTGTATTTCTGTTAACTTAAACTTTTTCATCAAATTTAGCTTAGCTTCTTCCGAATCTTTACTCTTTTTGATTGTTTCAATAACCTCGTCAATGTTATCAACTGCAATCTTTAGTCCTTCTAGGATATGCTCTCTGGCCTTTGCTTCTGCCAGTTCAAATTCTGAGCGTTTTGTCACCACAACTTGTCTGTGGCGGATAAATTCCTCCAGGATACGGTTTAATGTTAAAAGTTGCGGGACTCCGTCTACCAAAGCTACTATGTTGACGTTGAAAACCGACTGCATAGCCGTATGTTTATACAAATTGTTCAATATAGCCTGAGGTCTGGCATCCCGCTTTAAGTCAAAAACAATTCGGACCATCTGTTTTCTGTCGGATTCATCCCGCAAATCTGCGATTCCTTCCAGCTTCTTGTCTTTTACCAAATCTGCAATTCGGGCAATAAGAGTGGCTTTATTTACCTGATACGGCAGCTCTGAAACTATAATCTGCATTTTGCCGCTTGATGTTTCATCGATTTCCGCTTTTGCCCGCATAACAACTCTGCCCTTACCTGTTGCATATGCTGCTAAGATTTCCGTTTGATCATAAATTGATGCTCCTGTTGGAAAATCCGGGCCTTTTATAAAGCCAATTAAGTCCTCTACTGTGGCAGTGGAGGAAAAGCTATCAGTCTTCAGTACCGCTTCGCTCCCAGTCGTCAGACTCTCTTTTCCTTCTTCCTTTTCTGACGACTGAC
>CAYSNN010000028.1:0-8932 GCA_964432475.1 uncultured Gammaproteobacteria bacterium | reverse complement strand
TCTGTAGACCGTCAGCAGTAGACTTTTTCTGAGGATGTTCTATCATGTAAATTAAGGCTTCACAAACCTCACCCAGATTATGGGGGGGGATTTGTGTAGCCATTCCAACAGCAATACCGGATGCACCATTTAGCAAAAGGTTTGGAATAACAGATGGTAAAAGTACCGGCTCCTGAGTAGTTCCTGAATAGTTGTCTATAAAAGTAACAGTGTTTTTGTTAATATCCCGAAGTAATTCATCTGCTATGGCAGACAGTCGGGCCTCTGTATAACGCATCGCCGCCGGGCTATCCCCGTCAATTGATCCAAAATTTCCCTGCCCATCTATTAACATATATCTCATGGAAAAGTTTTGAGCCATTCTGACCATAGCCTCATAAACTGGGGCATCACCGTGTGGGTGTAAATTTTTTAAAACTTCTCCTACTACTGCAGCAGACTTTTGATGACGCGCAGTGTGATGCAACCCCTGCTCATGCATGGCAAAGATGATCCTTCTTTGAACCGGTTTAAGTCCGTCTCTGACATCAGGTAAAGCCCGGGAGACTATAACGGACATTGCATAGTCCAAATAGGACTTTTGCATCTCTTCAACAATAGGTGCCGGTTGTATTTTACCGATATTATTCATGTACTTGGGGGCCCAAAAAAAGAGCTATCGCTCTGATTTCATTATACCCCCTTTAGCTTCCCATAAGCAAGGGGTTTTTGATACTTTTTAGGCCAATTCTTCCAGGCTTGTTTGTTTCTATATAAATGAAACTCACTCTTTTTAACTAAGTGGAGTTTGTCCGGATTAGAAATGTGATCAAAGAAAAAGATTCCGTTTAAATGGTCAATCTCATGCTGGAAAATTCTTGCGACATATCCTGTAAACTTTTCTTTTACAAATTTAGGTTCACACCTGGAAGGTGTAAACCTAAATCCTTGGATTCTTATAGATTTAGATCTGGAAACAATTCCACAAACTCCGGAAATTGAATAACAGCCCTCATACCACTCCTCTACTCTCTTAGATTTCCAAGTAATTTGGGGATTTATATATATTTTTAAATTTCCTACCTTGCCCTTTCCATCAGCCCCGATATCTACAAGGATAATCCTTTTAGGAATACCGATTTGTGGTGCTGCCAAACCCACCATCACCGGCTTGTTTATATCTCTTTGCTCTCCATATGCGATTTTAAGCATTTTATTAATGATCTTTTGAATTTCTTGAGAGCAGATTTGATTTGGTGCAACTTTTCTGGAAATTTTTGTCAGCAGTGGATTATTTGGTTTTAAAAAAGGATTTCTCATTTGATTTATAGGCTGTTCTCAGTATAATACATATAATGAAGAAATTAAGAGTGGGGTTGTTTTTTGGGGGCAGGTCTACCGAACATGAGGTTTCGGTGATCACTGCGCTTCAAGCTTATGAAAATTTAGACAAAGATAAATACGACGTAATCCCAATTTATGTCAGCAAAGAGGGCAAGCTTTATTCAAATCCTAAATTTCTGGATATCAAGAATTATAAAGATTTAGAGTCTCTTCTGCTGTCTTCACCTGAGGTAATCCCTGCCAGACAAAACGGTAAAGGAGGGTTGCTTATTCCAAGAATTATTCCAAAACTGAAAACTTTAGATGTGGCTTTTCCCATGTTTCATGGCTCTTTTGGAGAAGATGGGTGCATTCAAGGGGTATTTGAAATTTATCAAATTCCTTATGTTGGATTTAATGTAACAGGTGCTTCCGTTGCTATGGATAAAGTAATTTCTAAACATGTTTTTACATCTTTGGGTTTTAAAGTGGCAAAGTTTGTTTCAGTAGATAGAAACGAATGGAATAAAGATTCAAAGGCTTGTTTGGCTAAGATAAAAAAGCAGCTGAAGTTTCCTATGTTTGTTAAGCCTTCAGATATCGGTTCTACTATTGGAATAAATAAAGCTAAAAACCTTGATGAGTTATCTTTTAATATTGAGGTTGCAGCAATTTATTCAGACAAAATATTAATTGAAGAAGCGTTTGCAGATTGCCTGGAGGTAAACTGCGCAGCTTTAGGGTATGAGACGGTAACCCCTTCTTTGTGCGAGATGCCAATCAGATCAGGAGATGCTTTATCTTATGAAGACAAATATATGAAGGGCAGCAAAAGTGCCAAAGGCAGCAAAGGAGCAGGTATGGCCTCTTTATCAAGAAAAATTCCGGCTCCTATAAATCAAAGGCTTACAAAAAGGATTCAAGATGCAACCATTAAAATCTTTAAAGCCCTAGAAGGTTGTGGTGTTGCAAGGATAGACTACTTTGTCGATCCAAAAAATGACGATTTTTGGGTAAATGAAGTTAATTCTCCGCCCGGCTCACTATCCTTTTATCTTTTTGAACCAATGGGAGTAAAATATAAAAATCTTCTTGATAGGTTAATATCTGATGCATTGAAGCGTTTTGAAAACACAAGCAAAACCCAATACACTTTCAACTCCCCCCTTCTTTCCCGGATGGCTCAAGCCGCGGTCAGCAAAAAGTAATCTTAAGAGTACTGGTCCGGGAGGTCATTTTCCAGCAATACCGCTGCACCCGGTTTGGCAATAGAAGAAAGTAGATTGATTCCGTCTTGGGTGGTCTTTACAAAGTGAATCTTGTCTTTTAAAAACCTGGCAGTTTTTAACCCTAACCTTAAATCGTTTTTAGCATTCTCTCCAACAATAATAAATTCATCAACAATTTTAGCTGCATTTTTTGCAAGCGCCTGGTTTTCTTTTGAGCTTTCTTTTCCTAGTTCTATTAAACCGGGTGTAATAACTATTCTTTGGCTTGCGGGGTAATCATTTAGAAGCTGTAAGGATGATTGAGCTGCTTTGGGATTGGTGTTATAGGTATTATCAATGATTGTAAAGCTGCCTTGTTTTCTAATTTCTAGCCTATGAGGGGTTGGTAAAAGCAAGCTTGCTCTTGCTTTAATTTCTCTTAATGTTAGACCTAAATTTAAGGCAGCGGCTGTTGCTGCTAAAAAATTATCTATATGATGTCTTCCTATTAAAGGAATTTTTATGCTAACTTTTCCTTTGGGAGTATTTAATGTAAAGCTTGTATCATTTGTTCCGCTTTCGATATCCGTTGCATAAATTGACTGGCCAATGCCATAAAAAAACGTGCGGACACCTCGAAGGTGTAAGCTCAAACTTTTTAGTATTTCATACTCGCCATTTAAGATTGCTACTCCATCTGGTTTCAGGTTTTGTGCTAATTCAAATTTTGCTTTAGCAATATTTTCTATGGAGCCAAATTTTTCCAAATGTTGGGGTGCAACTGCAGTTATAATACCTATTTGAGGTTTTATCATTTTAGTAATTTTGGCAACCTCCCCGATTTTGTAAGCCCCTACTTCAACTATCAGTATTTGCGTGTTTTGTTTAACATCTTCTAAAATTGTTTGAGCGATTCCCAAGGGCGTATTAAAGCTTTTCGGAGTTTTGACAACGTAGTAATTTTTCCAAAGTAGTGTAAATAAAATATCTTTGGTTGAAGTTTTGCCAAAGGATCCGGTTATTGCAACTATTTTTAAATCAGGCAATTTTGCTATTTTTAATTTGGCATCTTCTAAAATATTACTCTTTAAATAAATCTCAAGAGGCAGATAAGTTAAATGCGCCAAGATAATAAAAATCGGTGTAAACAGCTGAAAAACAAGCAAGTATATTAGAAATGATGTTGAAAACTGAAGAGAAAAAAAATATGCCACAAACACTTCCCAAACAACAGTTCCCAAAAGGAGAGCGAAAGCTTTTTTGCTAAGCTCTAGCCGGTGTTTTTTCTGCAAATTTCTTTTTAAGGGGTTTTGCAAAAACCATCCTATAAAATTTAGAGAGTCATACTCTAAATTTTGATAGATATATAGAAGATCCAATATAGGAAAAATCTTAGCTAAAGTCCCTGACATAGTAAGCCAGCCTTTCCGGGTCATGGATATGTAGAAAATGGCCCATATTTTCCAAGGTTACAAATTTTGAGTTTTTAATAAGCTGATACATTCTTTTACCATACTTTAAGGGAACTGCTCTGTCTTTTTCTCCCCAAATTATTAATGTATCTGTTTTAACTTTAGATAAATCGTCAGTTAAGTCCTCTTTCAAAGTTTTGATTAACGAGTTTTTCATCAGCCCTGCATTTTCGTAGTCTGATTCAATCTTGCGATAGAATTTTTTTCTGATAATAGACTTAATATTAAATACATCCGGGACTAAAAAGTGGATAATTTTTGCCAGAGGGTAAACCAAGCTCTTTTTAAAACTTGGATCCGGTTTTATTCCTGAGGCCCCTATCAAAATCAGTTTACTAACCAGCTTGGAGAAGTTGCCGGCAAGCTTTATTGCTACCTTACCGCCAAATGAATGGCCTAAGATTGTAGGATTTTTAATATCATTTTTTTTAATAAACTCTGCAACAGCTATTGCATAATCTCTGGTATCAAATGCTCTTTTAGGTAAATCGCTTCTTCCAAATCCCGGCAGATCTATTAACCAGACAGTCATATCATTTTTTAGTAATTCTGCTACTTTCCAAAAAGATGAGACATCATGTCCCCATCCGTGGAGCAGGATAAGGTTTTTTCCTCTTCCAATCTTTTGATAATAAATATTTTGACTACCTATTTTTTGATACATAAAATTACACAACCACCCTTTTTGTGGAAGATGCCAAGTTTACTAAAATCTCATACGGCAACTTCTTGCAAGTTTTGGCAACATTTTCTATAGAATTTTTATTGTTATTACAATCTGAATAAACAATAACCTCTTGTCCAATTTGGGGATTTATGATGTGAGTTAAATCTATTGTGGTAATATTCATGCTGACCCTGCCAATTATCGGACAACTAATATTATTTATTAGGACAGTACCTTTATTAGATAGTCCCCTATCGACTCCATCATAATAACCAATAGGCAATATTGCTATTGTCATATCTTTTTTTGCCATGTATGTTCCGTCATACCCGATTTTTTCACCCTTTTTAACTATTTTAATTTGAGCAATTTTAGTAAGTAGTCTTAGCGTTCCTTTAAGCTTATCATCAGAAGCTGTAGATGAATATCCGTATAAAGAAAGCCCCGCTCTGACAAGGCTTGAAACAGTTGCAATTATTAGTCTTGTCTGGGGGTTTATTACGCTGCCTGATGCTGCTATATGAATCCATGCCGGTTTGATACCAAACTTTTTAACTATCTGTTGAGCTTTTTTAAAATTGGCAATTTGATTTAAAAAGGCTTTGTCGTTTTTACCTTCAGAAGATGCAAGATGTGACATAAGACCCTCAATTTCTAAGTTTTTATACTTTTTTAGTTCTTCTAAAAACTGAGGAAGTTGTTTTACAAGTACCCCTTCCCTGCCCATACCGGTGTCCACGAAAATGTGAATTTTACTACCCGGTTGATGTTTATTTAAGGCTTTGGCAAGTTCTAAACTGTAAACTGCAAAAGAAAAAGGCAATTTTTTTACTTTCAAATTTTCAGGGTCTGTAAAGCCCATGATTAAGATAGGAGTTTTGATATTACTTTTTAACAGTTCGTAAGCTTCGTATAAGCTGTCCACACAAAGAAATGGTGTTTTTAATCCGTCAACAATTTTGGCTACGAGTACAATTCCATGGCCATAACCATTACTTTTAACAACAGGCGCCACTTTAAGCTTGCGGTTTAACCCTGATAAATATTTATAATTTTCAAGTAAGTTTTTCTGCAGAAGTTCTATTTTATTTAAAGTCCGGTACTCTTTTTTAAATAATCTAACGATATTTTGAATCATAATTGGGCGGGATCCAATTATACCGTAAACGACCTATAGATGCCAGTTAATAAGTTATCCAATATATTGTAGATTGACAGTATTGACACTACCTTATATAGTATTATTTATGAATTTAAAAATTGTTGCTGTTTCAATTATATTGTTTGGTGTATTGTCCCGACTTTTGCCACATCATCCCAATTTTGTGCCAATTTCTGCTCTTTCTCTTTTTGCCGGAGCGTATCTACCCAAAAGATTTGTCTTCTTGCCCCTTCTGGCACTCTTAATTAGTGATTATTTTATTGGGTTTTATGGTACGGATATGATTTATGTTTACGGAAGCTTTGGTTTGATAGCATTAGTTGGATTATGGCTTAGAGCACGTAAAAAACCGCTATTTGTCATCGGAAGCGCTTTATTTTCTTCAATATTATTTTTTTTGATTACAAACTTTGGAGTATGGGCTCCTCCTAACAACTGGTATCCCCATAATTTTGCAGGACTAATGCAAAGTTACACTATGGCTATCCCCTTTTTTAGAAACACTCTACTTGGAGATTTAGGATATACAGTTTTACTTTTTGGTGGTTATGAATTGGTAAGAATATTAGGAAAAAAGTATCTTGCTAAAGAAGTTTTTAATCTGGTCTTTTAATTTATCCTGACTCTGCTGGGGAATGAGATAGTTGTAACCATTTAGGAGTTGTCAAAGGAAATGTCATTCCGAACGTAGTGAGGAATCTTCCCGTTCCATGGAAGATCCTTCGCTACGCTCAGGATGACAAGTTTTTGTTAAATCCTGAACATCTACTGACAGTTTTATGAGAATATTTTCTTCACAACTTGCTGACTTATGCCATTTACCAAAAAAGTTATTTCTTAGGCTTAAATATTTACGGTTTGGGATACTGAATATCTCAATAATTGTCATTGCGAGCGATTAGCGTGGCAATCTTCCAGTATAATGATTTAAATGGCTTTCAGGTATTACTTCATCTACATTTTAAGTAATTTCAGGAGAACGGCTCTTTATACAGGAGTAACCGGTAATTTAGTAAAAAGAATTTATGAGCATAAAAATAATTTAGCTGATGGTTTTACCAAAAAATACAGTATTCATGATCTTTTATATTTTGAAGTATTTGAAGACCCAACATCAGCAATTGAAAGAGAAAAACAAATTAAAAGTTGGTCAAGAAAAAAGAAGGATGAGTTAATTATTAAGTTCAATCCTGAACTTAAAGATTTATATGGAAAAATCATTTAATCTGGCCTTGGAAGATTGCCGCGTCGTTCGAAGACTCTCTCCTCGCAATGACACCTGATTGGGACACTAATTGGCATAAGTCAGGAAAATTTTCTTTACTGCTTTATTAAACTGTCTTCCCCTGTCAAATTCATTCTGGAATAAGTTAAAAGATGTGGCAGCCGGAGAAAATAGGATGATGTCTTTTGGCTGCACCTCGGTTTTAACATCCTGCAGTAGTTTTTCTAAATTATTATATGTTCCGGCAATCAGATTTTGATTTGTCATCAGTCTTTTAATTTCATCCGTAGAATCTCCTTCTAAAAAGAAAACCTTTTTAGCATACTTTTCCACTGCCTTGGTATATTCTTTGTAAGACATTTTTTTATTCATGCCTCCGGCAATCAGAATAAGTCCACCCTCCGGGTGTACTAGCTTGACACCTGTTTTCAAAGCCATAATTCCGGCATCAGGAGTAGTGGCGGCAGTATCATTATAGATTTTAATCCCGTTCCACTCTTTTATCAGTTCCATTCTAAATGGTACCCCTTTGAATTGAGAAAGGGACCAAAGTAAAGAATCGGAACTTGTGCCAAAAGCTTTTCCGACAGCAAAGGCAGCTGCGATATTTGATAAATTATGCTTCCCTGCTAAATGAGGACAAAAATCTTTTGGTAGATCTTTTGATGAGTAAAAATGTATTTGTCCTTTGAATCCAGTCAAAAATTTTGGGTTATTTATAGTAGTATCGTCGCTATTTATGAATAGAAAGTCGCCGGGTGTTTGATGTTTCCCGATTACTTTCTTGGCCCGGATGTATTCTTCCATATTTTGGTAGTAATTTAGGTGGTCCGGGTAAATGTTTGTGATAATTGCCCACCTGGGTGAAACTTTGTGTTGATCAAAGGCCTCCAGTTGGAAAGAAGATAATTCTAAAATAACTAAAGTATTTTTACCGATATGTTCTATTGTATCCAATACGCTTTTGCCAATGTTGCCTGCAAAAATGACATTTTCGACGATTGCACTTTTTGTCATTATTTCATAGATTAAAGAAGATGTGGTGGACTTACCTTTAGTGCCGGTTATTCCGATTATCTGCGACGGTTTGACAAATCTTAGAAAAATCCCCATATCCTGTTCAACGCTTTTTCCTTTTTTTAAAGCATACGCGATGTATGGATTACCAGGTTTTATTGCCGGGTTTTTGATTATTAGATCTGCCCAATCAATATCTTCGTTTTTATGCTTACCCAGGGTATATTCTATATTAGAAAAATCTTTTAATAATTCTAAAGAGGGTTTCAAATCTTCTCTATTTTTTAAATCTGTTATTTTTACAAATGCATCTTGTGAGGCAAAAAATTTGGCAGATCCTACCCCTCCCTGGTTTAGTCCTAATCCAAAGATTAATATCTTTTTGTCTTTGAAAAAATTCTTCTTACTTATATCTTTCATTTTTATTGTATACGCATGATATTATATCCTTCTAATGAATTCTAATCCAATCGGTGTATTTGACTCCGGCATTGGGGGTTTAACTGTTGTCAAAGAAATAATACGGGAATTACCAAATGAAAGCATAATTTACATTGGTGATACAGCCAGAGTTCCTTATGGCACAAGAGGCAAAAAGACTATTACAAAGTTTGCCTCCGAGCTGACAAATTTTCTGCTTAAAAGACGGGTTAAAATGCTGGTGGTAGCTTGTAACACCATCTCTGCTTCATGTTTAGATTTAATTGAATACGTTTCACCTGTACCTGTCTTAGGCGTTATAAAACCCGCTGCAAAACTGGCATCAAAAATTTCACTTTCTAAAGTAATTGGGGTGATCGGTACTCAAGCAACAATTAGCAGCAGAGCATACGAAAAAGAGATAGATGGAAAAAACAGGGTGATAGTTCAGGCATGTCC
>CAYSNN010000027.1:10200-11313 GCA_964432475.1 uncultured Gammaproteobacteria bacterium | reverse complement strand
TTTATGGATTTTGACCTGGTGTCCCTAATCAAAACCGCAGGATATTTAGGAGTCTTTACTATAGTATTTTTAGAATCAGGTTTACTGATTGGATTTTTCTTCCCCGGGGATTCGCTGCTATTTACAGCCGGCTTTTTAGCTTCTCAAGGATACTTAGATATTAGTATTTTAATACTAGGTTGTTTTATCTTTGCAGTTTTAGGAGACAGTATTGGTTATTATATCGGTAAAACACTTGGACCTAAGATTTTTTCCAAAGATGACTCTATTTTTTTTCAAAAAAAGCATTTAGAGAAAGCGCAAAAATTTTATGATAAACATGGAGGCAAAACTATAATTTTAGCGAGATTTATGCCTGTGATCAGAGCTTTTGCCCCGGTGGTGGCAGGAGCCGGAAAGATGGATTACAAAAGATTTGCCGCTTTTAACTTAGTAGGCGGTGCCCTTTGGGCAATTGGGGTAACTTTGTCCGGATATTATTTAGGCTCACTTATACCTGATGTTGATAAATATCTCCTTCCAATAATAGGCCTTATAATTATCGCTTCTATTTTACCTGCACTACATCATATATTGGTTGATGCAGAAATCAGAGCAAGTATTATCAAAAGATTTAAAAGATAACTTCCTACCCCAAACTTATGCTTTACATAGTGGCAACTCCTATTGGTAATCTAAAAGATATCACCTTAAGAGCATTAGAAACCTTAGAATCAGTAGACGGTATAATTTGTGAGGATACCAGAAGAACATCTCAGCTTCTAAACCACTACAGTATTAAAAAGACTCTTCTTGTTTTAAATGATTACAATGAGTTTAACCAAATGCCTCAAATTCTACAAAAACTTTTAAATGGTTCAAATCTAGCCTTGGTTTCAGATGCCGGAACTCCGCTTATTTCTGATCCCGGGTATAAGTTAGTCAGGGAGTGTATTAAGGAAGGAATAGAAGTAGACAGCTTACCGGGTCCGTCTTCTGTAATTACTGCCCTCACCTTATCCGGGCTTCCGCCGGATAAATTCATGTTTTTGGGATATCCTCCGGAAAAAAGCGGCCGCAGATTAAACTGGTTCAAAAGTTTGAGGCTACACCTCGAAGGTGTAAAGCTAAATT
>CAYSNN010000027.1:0-10081 GCA_964432475.1 uncultured Gammaproteobacteria bacterium | reverse complement strand
GATGAAAGAGGTTTTTGGAGACATTGAAGTGGTTTTGGCAAAAGAATTAACTAAAATTCATCAAAGTGTGCAGACTAAAACAATTTCCGGGTGGTTAGAAGAATTAAAATCCCCCAAGGGTGAATTTGTACTCCTTTTTAACCTAACTAACCTTTCTTAAAATTATCCTTTTTTCAGTTTGCTTTAATAAGTCTACGGCTGAAGGGGCTTCATATCTTTCAACAACTATTCCAAAAACTCCCTTATCTACTAAAAACTCCAGTAATTTTTGATTTAGCGACAAAGAGCCTAAGGCAATAAATGGTATTTTGGATTTATGTAACAATCTGATTGCATCTTCTAAAAATTTAATAAGGCCTTCCACCTGATGTTTATAAAAACTTAAGTTTTCCTCTTTCGGGTCAAAGCCGTTTAGGTGCGAGATAAGCTCATCTAGATTTAAAACAACTCCGTCTAAGCCAACCAGTAGATACTCTTCCAGATTAATAATATTTTCCGGCACTGCCAGTTCCAACCAAAGCTGTAAAGATCTTTTTCTGGAAAGCTTTCTAACAGCCAAGTCTCTTTTAAGATGTACAAACTCCGAGACCGATCTGACATAAGGAGCTACAATGTGAACGTTTAATAAACCCTTTTTGTGCCTTGCAAAATCCAAAACCTCAATAAGAGGATTTAATAAGCTTTTTTGGTGCAATAACCTCAAGGTCCCTCTAACTTTTCCCATGCCTTCGGATATATCGGCAAGCTTTACTAAACATGGGGAACTTGGGAAACTCATTGATGACTCAACTACTTTAAAAACTAAATTGTCAAAAGATTCATTTGGTTTGCTTAAATCAAAGATTTTCTCAGAAGCAATAAAAATCCCGTCTACATTTTTTTCTATAGTTAACCCCTTGGATAAATCCAGGTAAATTTTGACAGCACTTTGTTGCCTGGTCCCGCTAGATGCCGGCTGGGTGGATACTGAAGCAAGCGGGGTCGTAAAAACAGGAGTATAAGGTAATACCTTCGTTAATTTAAGGCCTTTATCTAAAATCCATTCATACTCCTGCGGGATAAATAATTTTTTATTGGCAGTTTGCACTATATCTACAAGTTTTTTTTGATCCATGGGGTGCAATTTGCCCTTTTTCACATTGATAACAACATCATCCTGCATGGAATCAAAATATGCATTGCCGTGCGATTCAACTTTATCCACAAAATTTATAACCTGCGCCTGCAGGTTTTGAGTAATTCCGGGATAAAACCCGTCTTTCCAAAGTCTGCGTTTAATTTCCTCTATCCAAATATGTAAAAGTTTCTGCCAACAAAGTTTTGTAGACTTTATAACTTCGCCACTGAGTAAAAGATGTTTTTGGTTTTTAGTTTCTTTTGTAAAATTATCCGGGATAGGTATAGCGTTAAGCTCTTTTCTAACTAAGGTCAAGCTTTGCTCGATTACTTCTTTATTACCAAAATCAAAATGCTCAAGCGCTGTTTTTAACCTAAATTCAGGAGCAGTAACCACAATCCCAGCCCCAACCGGCAATCCTACTCTAAGTAACTTACCCAAAGCCACGTTTAATTTTCCAAAGATTGGACTGTCTTCATCTGATAATAATTTTATTGGCAGTATTTCAAGCATAAATTACCGGATTAGGCTGACTGTATCCCCTACTTTAATATTGAATCTTCGGACTGAACCTGCGTTCATTTCCAAAACCTTTTCTACTTCTACTCTTGATGAGTAAATCGGCAGTGAATCATCCGGTTGTCCGGGAGAGGGCGGAGGAATGTTTTCCAAAATATCTACTACCTGCTCATCTTTAATCCATACAAAATCCAGGGGAAACTTTAACCCTTTCATCCAAAATGGGTATTTGTCGGTTCTGTCAAAAACAAACAACATCCCTTCATTTTCTGCAAACGAATCTCTGCCTCCTAAACCTTTACTCCTTTTTGTAGCTGTATCTGCAACTTCAACTTTTAAAGTAGTGTTGTTGATGCGTAAATTTGCAAAGGTTGGACTTTGGGGTATAAAAGGAATATCTAATCTTCCGGTTGTGCCGCCGGATTGGAACAGAAAGAGCGCCCCTGTTATAACTAAAAGTAAAAGCATGGACTGTATGGCAAATTTTTTCATAATGTTTTCAGTTTATCATATTAAAAGCATCTTCCCCACAAGCCTTTTTTGCCCTCCCTTGCTTGTGTTTCGGCCTGTCTAAATTGTTCTGAAAATTTAACATCAGGAGGATAAGTTGAGGCTTTGGCAAAGCCTTCTCTTACCAAATAATCATTCACAAAAAGTACCTGGTTAGTTTCTAAAGGCAAAAAAACTAATCTCAACAACCTGTTATATTTATCTGTCTCAGAAATATCTTTTTGTAAAATTACCATTTTGCCGCCGATTAATTTTTTGCTTTCTTCTGAAGCTTCTTTGCCAAAACAGCCAACCGGACGTCTTGGGTCTTTTGTTTCAGGTGTATCTATTCCTATTAAACGTACCTTTTGACCATCTTCTAGCTCAAAAGTATCACCATCAACCACATTCAACACTAGTACTTTTTCGCCTTCTATTCCCTGGGTAGCAGATTGGGGAATGGGTTGAGGAGTGCTGGAAATTCTTTCAGCAGGTTTTACACCAAACCATAACAAACCTAAACCCAAAAATACTATAGATAAACTAAATAATACAAGTAATTTAGTATTACTCCACATAATTCATAACTCTTAATTCGAAAACACTTGCACAAACATTTTGCCATAAACTCCTCCGTCCATCACCCCTATCCCTATTTTTGTATAGTCTTCTGATAAAATGTTTGCCTTATGTCCTGGTGAATTCATTAAACCCCTGTGAGCAAGCTCAATACTCGGAGCATAGGCTAAATTTTCCCCGATTACCAAAAAATCTATATCTTGCCCAAGAGCCCGGTCTGCTACTGTTTGACCTTCGGGTGAGTAGTGAGAAAAATATCCTCTTTTAAGCATATCTTCACTATGTAACCTTGCTACATCTCTAAGTTTTGGATCAAAAGTTAAAGCATTCAGCCCCCGACTCACTCTTTCTTTATTAACCAGTTCAAGCATGGCGCTTTCAGATATAGTATCAACACTAACCAGAGAAGTTTGAAATCCTAAATCAACTTTCTCATCAGTTTGGGGCCTGATAGTCAAAAATGTCAGTGAATCGTTAGCAAGTCCCCCAAAGACATTTTTAACCGGCTGCTCTAAATCAAAAGCGCTTTTTAAAATCCTGCTGCCTAAATTTGATTCTAAAACTCCCTTTTTAATAGTCGGTTGAATAGGAAACGTAGCAGTCATCACAAGCAGGAATGCGATAAATACCAAACCTCGTAGAAATGCCGGAACAACGGATAAAAGATTTATTGAATTTGTCTTAAAAATCGACAATCTCGGAATGAGCAATCTGACAATCAAATAAAATATAATTTCAGATAAAAACCAAATCGTCATAAACCCAAAAACCAAGCTTAAACCATGGGGAATCTTAAATTGAATCTCAAATAGCTTACCGGGCAAATTGTATAAACTAAAGGAAAGAAAAAAAGCAAAAACAAAGCTGAAAAAATCTAAGGCTTCTAAAATGAATGATCTTCCAATTGCCTCCAAGGTAAAAAAACCTAAAAAAAGAATTATCAGAAGATCTACCCAATTAAACATCAATTTATCATAACAAATATGTGTTAAAAAGGAGTAAGAAGGAGACTACGTACTAATTCTGCTTGCGCGGATGGCATTTAAAATTACGGCCACATCAATAAATTCCTGTATACCTGCACCAAAAATTGGGGAAATCAGCCCTACTGAGGCAAATACCATACCTAAAACACTTAAACCGATGCCCCAAAATATACTTTGCTTAGCAATACCAATGGTTTTTTCAGCAATTTTATAAGAGTCGGCAACCGTAGAGAATTCTCCTCCCAAAAAGACAATATCTGCTGCCTCAGACGCTGAAGTTTGTTCTTCATTTGAAAACACTATCCCTACATCTGCAGCTGCAAGGGATGGAGCATCATTTATTCCATCCCCTACCATAGCCACTACTTTACCGCTCTTTTTCAATCTTTCCACTTCTTTTAACTTATCTTCAGGTTTTTGATCGGCTTGGATATTAACATCCTCCCCTAAATCTTTTACCAATTTTTCAGCTGCTTGTTTTTTGTCTCCTGTCAGGATTAAAAGATCCAGCCCCAGACTCTTAAAGTATTTAATTACGTTGACTGATTCCTGCTTGATTTCATCTTCAAATTCAAATACGGCTAGCCTTTTGCCTTTGGAACTTAAAGCTATAGCCATCCCCGCGTCTTCTTTTAATTTCGAAAGTAAATATCTTTGTCCTTCAACCTCACCGGAAATACCTTTACCTATCATTTCTTCTACATTTTTGGCATGTAAAACCGGGGCATTTGCCTGCCTTGCAAAAGCAATTACAGCCTTGGCTAAAGGATGCAAAGAGTTTCTTTCAATCCCTTCGGCAATTCCTAAAATTTCTTTTTCTGTTAAGTTTTTGGTTAAAATTTTTAAGTTTTTAAGTTTTGGTTTACCAATTGTAATCGTACCGGTTTTGTCAAAAATTAACATATTTATCCGGGAAAATAATTCAAGCGCAGCCAACCTTTTGACAATAATTCTTCTCTTTGCAGCAGCATTTACCCCACCTAAAAGCGCAATCGGGGTGGCAATAATTAAAGGGCAGGGGGTGGCAATTGCCAAAACTGCTAATACCCGCATTAAATCAAAATTGGAAAAGAGTAAGGCTATACCGGCAATGGTTAAAGTAACCACAGTAAAATAAGTACTGTATTTATCTGCCAGGCGCACCAAAGGAGACTTTTCCTCCTGAGCCTTTTTGACCATTTCAATTATCTTGTTATAGGTAGAGTTTCCTGCAGGCTTTGTAACTTTAATAACAATGGGGGCACCCATGTTTATGGTACCGGAAAAAATTTGGTCCCCTTCTACTTTTTCTACAAAATCAGCCTCACCTGTTAAAGATGATTCATCCAGTACTGCTGATTGAGAAGTTAAAATCCCATCTAAAGCAATTATCTCGCCTTTCTTAATAAAAATTTCTTGTCCTACTTTAATTTCAGCAACATGGGACTCGTTACCAGGATGATCTCTTTCCCATAAAGTGACTTTATCAGGAATTCTCTCTATTAAACCTGTCAGGGATTTTTTAGCTTGAGCAACTGCATAATCTTCTAAATTCCTGCCTGAGGCTATCATTAGGGCTAAAATTGAAGCGACCAGATACTCACTTGTAACTAAAGCTATCGCTATTGCCAAAATAGCAATGTAGTCTAAGGCAAACTGTCTTTTTAAAAGGGAAGTAAATGTTTCTTTGAAAAGCTCAAAGCTGCCCAAAATGGTAATAGTCAAAGCCACTAAAACCGCCCAAGAGGTAACATTAAAAAAACTTAATATTAAATAGACAATAATTCCCGCTAAAATTACTGTGGGCAACAAAAACTGCTTTATCACACAAATATTGTAACTCAAAACAGCCCGTTAAATCTTTTGTTACAAAATGCTTATCTTTACGTTTAAATTAGTAGTAGAATAGGGCTTGATGCAATCAAACGAAATACAAAATCTGGTTAGCAAAGCCCGAAAAGGAAACAGGGATGCTTTTGGGGAAATTTATAATCTATACCTTAAAAAAATCTATAGATTTATCTATTTTTCTGTTCAAGACAAAGAATTGGCAGAAGACCTTACCCAAACTACCTTTTATAAAGCCTGGGTTTCGCTACCAAAATTCTCTTTGGAAAGCGGTACCATACAAGCATACCTTTTTACTATTGCCAGGAATTTAATAATTGATGAAAGCCGTAAAAAGAAGGAGATCAATGCCACAAGTTTTGGTGAAGGATTTGAACAGGTTTCATCAGATGATCCAAATCCTGAGGAGCAAATTGTAAAAAAAGAAATACAAGATAGTGTTTGGAAGGCTTTGGAAAAACTAAAACAAGAGGAAAAAGATTTAGTAATATTAAGGTATTTTGAGGAGATGGAATATAGCGAGATTGCACAAATTACCGGTAAAAAGGAAGGGGCCATCAGAGTAATGCTGCATAGAATATTGAAAACTTTAAAAATATACTTGAAAGATTAAATATGAAAATAGAAAACAAATTAAGAAAACTTAAAAAACAATACGACTCATTTGAACCCTCCGATGCTTTGGTCAGACACGGCTGGCAGGCTTTAAAAAACGAACTTGAACCCGCTAATCCCCCTGCTAAAAAAGGTTTTAGATATAGAGTCTTTTTAGCATCTCTTTTGGCTTTGACCTTTTTAGGATTTTCATTTGGGGCAGTTTATGCCTCACAAAAAACCTTGCCTGGTGATACTCTTTACCCTGTAAAAAAGATTTCTGAAGACTTAACTGTCTTGGTTTCCGGCAACAAACACGTTAAGGTAGAAAAGCGGGCAGAAGAAGTAATACAGGCAGTAGAAGATAATAAGAATAAGGAAGTTATACAAAGGGCTGTTAAAAATTACCAAGATGAGGTCTTTGAAATAAAGAAAGATAGTGAAAAATCAGGGAAAAATCAGGAGTTTGAGAAACAATTAGAGAATCATGAACAGAAATTTGAAGACGTCATTAAAAAAGACTCCTCTTCAAATGAGGAAATCAAAAGGGCAATCGAAGTTTCTAAAAAAGGAAGAGGTGACGACGGGCAAAAGGAGGAACCAGATGACAGTAGAGAAGATGAAAACGGAAACGACTCCAAAAATCCAGGCAAGCAGGATTCTGATTAAATAACTTCAGCAGATATAATGTGATAGAATATTTTTTCATGGATTTTAAAAAAGTAAGTTTGGCTGCTTTGATTTTTGTGGCAGTTTACAATATCTTCTTTTTTCAAACACATATCGGTGTAGGTACGGGGTTACTTTTTTTAGCAATAAATCTGTTTCTTTATTTTACTCGTGATAAGGAAAGTAAAAACTTAAAGCTTGCAATATTTAGCTCTATAACAAGTGCTGTCTTCGCCTCTTTAGTTGGTTTAATGGCAAACGATATTATCCAGCCACTAAATCTTTTCTTAGCATCTTTTTTTGCCACTCATGCCTTTTATTATTATAAAAACCCGAATAAATTTTCTTATTTGATCCCTGAGTTTATATTTCTTTCATTTAATACAGCTGCTCAGGCAATACTATCTCTAACTAAAATTTTTAGGCCCGAAGAAGAATTAAAAACTTCTGTTTCCAAAGATACAACAACTGCACTAATTAGAGGAGTTTTGATTACCATTCCCATATTTGCTGTTTTGCTTTTCTTGCTGTCATCTGCAGATGTCGTATTTGCCAAGTATGCAGAAGATATACTGGAAAGCTTAGGGGAACGGGTGATTGTTTCTCTAATAATTTTTATCGGGCTTTTTACTTTTGGCATTACCAAATTTGCTCAAAAGTTTATTGAAGAAAGACAAGCTGAACAAAGCTTTAATTTGCATAAAGTTTATGAACTTTCAATAATTACTGCAAGTTTGGTAACCCTATTTGGCCTGTTTATTTTAGTGCAGGTACGCTACCTTTTTTCAAATGTAGGGGAATTAGAATTAGGTAAGTTAGGTATAACAAGTTTAACTTACTCTGAATATGTCAGAAAGGGTTTTTTTGAACTATTAATTGCATCCGGAGTTGCGTCTGTTGTAATTATTTATATTTTACACTCTGTTAAATTTTTAAGTGAAAAAAGGAAAGTTCTAATTCAGATACTTTCATGCTTACTTACTGTAGAAGTAGGATTAGTGCTTTTTTCGGCTGCACAAAGACTTAATTTGTATGCTTTAGCACATGGCCTAACAAGAGCCAGAATCTTTGGGTTTATCTTTTTACTTTGGCTTTCTGCAATTTTAATAATCTTTTTTATCAGAATAATAAAGGAGCAAAAAAGAGAATGGATATTTTTAACTGGCTTAGGTCTAACTGTTTTCGCCTTTGTATCCTTAAATTTTATTAATATAGACGGCCTGATTGCTTCTAAATACAAACCAACTGTTAATGGGGAAACAGATTATTTTTACCTGACATCTTTATCTGCAGATGCAAACAACGTTTGGAAAGAAGCTATAGTTGATGCGGAAAATCAAACCAATAGTTTAAAATCCCATCAGAGTTTATCAACAGAAGATAACAGAAAGCTTTATTGGACCAGGCTAGCTGTAAACGGTGTTATAAACCATGTCAGATACTTAACGGATAAATATGGTCCTTTAAATAAAGTCACTGCAGGCTCAAGGGTACTACCCCCGGAAGTTTTACGTCAAAGAAAGTGGCAGTCTTATAATTTAAGTGAATACAAAGCTTATTTGGATATTTTACAAA
Organism: uncultured Gammaproteobacteria bacterium; assembly: GCA_964432475.1. Classification (GTDB taxonomy): domain Bacteria; phylum Patescibacteriota; class Microgenomatia; order Daviesbacterales; family UBA10151; genus CAYSNN01. The sequence goes on along the minus strand of CAYSNN010000027.1, from coordinate 1,726 downwards.
ATGATGCCTTTTATAGCAGGCTCCCACGTATATCTTCTGATTTAGCCTCGTTGGATACCAGAGTCAGTGAAGATGTGAGAAGGAATACTCCGCTAGACCGCTCAACTGACCCGCCATTTTAAAATTTATTTCAATTTTAAGTATATTAGGCTTGCTTAGGCTAGACTATGATCGTATAATAGGGAAGTTCCTTTTCCGAGGAGGGCCGGTAGCTCAGCGGTAGAGCAGGAGACTTTTAATCTCTTGGTCCTGGGTTCGATCCCCAGCCGGCTCACAAATCCTATAGTATATTTGTTCCGTTGGTGTCAATCTGCGACACACCTGGGGTGGGTTTCCCGGAACTAATCTAAATTCCTAGAAAATCCCGGGGTTGGAAGCTATCTAACCCCTGATATTGGAATTGAGGTAGGCAAATCTTTTATCTGCATAGTATTATATTTACTGTATGGAAATTTATAATTCCCTATCCCAAACTCTGGAGAAATTTAAGCCTCTACTCGCAAACAAAGTCACTATGTATGTCTGCGGGATCACACCATACGACACTACTCATTTAGGCCATGCTTTTACTTATATTTCCTTTGATGGCTTTGCTAGATTTTTAAAATTAAAGGGTTATCAGGTAATTTATACCCAAAATGTCACAGATATAAATGACCGGGATAAAGATATTTTGGAAAGGGCCAGGATCCAAAATATTTCCTGGCAGGATTTGGCTCAGTTTTGGACTAAAAAATTTTTAACTGACATGGAGGCTTTAAATTGGACTAAACCCAACTTTTATTTAAAGGCTTCCGAACAAATTGATTCAATGATTCAAATCATTAAAGCATTATTAAAAAAGGATCTTGCTTACCAAGTTAACAAAAGTATTTATTTAGATGTTTCTAAAGTTAAAGGTTTTGGGAAACTGTCCAAATTAACCGAAAAACAGATGTTAGAAGCGGCTGCAAGCTTTGAGGAGGATTTGGAAAACCCTGACAAAAGAAAACCTTTGGATGTCACTTTGTGGAGGACATCTACAAAAACTCAAGCCTCTCATATCCCCTCTTTTGATTCCCCTTTTGGTCCGGGCAGACCCGGCTGGCATATTGAGTGTTCTGCTATGTCTATTAAGTCCTTGGGTGAACAAATTGATATACACGGCGGAGGCAGAGATTTAAAATTTCCTCATCATGATGCGGAAATTGCCCAATCAGAAGGAGCAACCGGTAAAATCCCTTTTGCTAAATATTGGTTACATACAGGAGTTGTTTCATACAAAGGAGAAAAAATGAGTAAGTCCTTAGGAAATTTAATAATGATTTCCGATCTTTTGAAAAAATATTCTCCTAATGCAATTCGCTTTTTCCTTTTGTCTCATAAATGGAGAGAGTCTTGGGAGTTTAGAGAACAAGATTTAATAAATGCCCAAAAATGTGTAAATTTAATAGAAAATGCTATAGCAGAGATTAAGCAAGAGAAGATCTCTGATGAAGGTTTGATAAATACTTTTATAGAGATTGTAGATAATGATTTTGATACTCCAAAAGGATTACAATTTTTATTGCAGCTTGTAAATAATAAAAACGACTTAACATCTTTAAAAAAACTATATATTGCACTAGGGTTTAAGATTAAGAGAGCTTAGACTTTAGTTTATCTAAACTGTCTGAATCTAAAATTGAAACGGGTAAAACATCTTTCTGAAGTTTTTTTAACTGTTTTATTTTTTTATCTAAATCTT
>CAYSNN010000026.1:11136-11370 GCA_964432475.1 uncultured Gammaproteobacteria bacterium | reverse complement strand
GACTTATTAAACATAGCAGTTAAGCTGTTTATGCTAAAAGGCCTGACTTGAGCTTTAACCTGACCGGATCCCTTAGTAACACCCATTAAAACCTCCTGAGCTGATTTATAAACAACTATTTGTTCAGGGACACCTGTAAAATCTACCCCTTTAATTGGCTGAACCAACAACTTATATACTCCGTGTGATAAATCTGTCACAACTTGTCCGAAGCCGCCGGTTGTTAGTAAAAAG
>CAYSNN010000026.1:7328-11116 GCA_964432475.1 uncultured Gammaproteobacteria bacterium | reverse complement strand
CCACCTGAGAAATCACAGCGGACGCGGTTGCCAGTTTTATTAAATCATCCAAATCAGCCGGACCCCCGTTGGTCTTTTTTGACAAGGCCTGTTGTTTGGCCAAACTGGACACCAAGCTTTGGGAAAACACCCAGGTGTCGGAAGACTCCGGGGGGCCTTTGAAAAATCGTAAAACATACCAAAAAATCCCTAAAATAGTTGTCAAAACAACAAAAAATATTAAAATTTTCTTGACTTTAGATATGTCCCTTTTCCCTTTTGGTACATTAGAGGCCATATTTGGATTTATAACTACCTGCGGTTCCATAAATTTTTTAGGTTATTTAAAAATCTCCCCTTACTAACCTGTCCCGATTTTCAAGTGTCACAGGCGTTGTTCCAAGGTACTCTTTGACCTGGTCCAGCAGAGGCTTTATTCTTTTAGGAAACCTTTTGGCATAACCTTCCAGCTTGTCCTCGTCTATCTCTTTTAAATTAAGCTCACTAATATTGATACTCCTTTTACCTAAACTTACCATATAGAGCTGATCGAGTAATGCCTTTTCTTTCTCGGCAATGTTTATACCGCTTCTTAGTACAAACCCAAAAAAAAGTTCTTTTTTTAAGTGGCTAAACTCTATCAAGATACCGGCGACAATTATTTTTTTAGTAGGTCTGGTGGTGGCAAAGGTGTGGGAATAGGGAATCTGTGAAAGAATCCCGTACTGGGAAAGTGCCTGTTCAAATGACAAATAGGCAGGAAAATATAATTCACTGCCTATTTTGTCTAAGTCTACAGATTCCGTAAAGAGAGAATAAATATTTTTTGCCAGCCTAACAAATATCCCGGACTTAACCAGGCGGTTTAAAGTGACATACAGACTATCCCTTTTAAGATCCAGCACTTTTTCTAAATCAGCCACAGTCAGGTAAGGCTTATTAAAGCCTTTTAACTTTTTAATCAGTTCAACGTCCTTAGGCCTTACTCTAACCATGAATCAATTATCCTCCAATATGTTTTGGGTAGTAACCTGTGCAGCTCCGCTTTAGCATGTGTTTTATCGTAACCCTTAATTTGTAACTTCTGACTTAATATTTGAGCTGTAGTTAAATCCATAATACTTCTTCCTACTTAACAAATTTGTTAAGTTATATTAATCAATATACCTCTATTGGTAAAAGTTGTCAAGCCAACTTTATTGTAATTTAATTCTCCCCCTAAATGTCCATTAATTGCAAGCACGGTCATCAAATTAAAGCTCACATTAAAGTATGCAGGTTTTGGGATATTTGAGAGTTTTGCTTTCTGTTGGTCTACAAACTCCATGATAAATCGGTCTTTCTCTACCCCATCATGTATATCCTTTAACTGCTTTCTTAGTTCAGCTATATCTTTTGGTATAGAGATACTTGTTACTTGTATCTTCCCCTCTTTACCTGCAGAGGTTTTTCCCCAACTCACTTCCACTTCGTATTTTCCACCGGATGAAACTATATTCCCCTGCTCGTCCAGCAATAATTTTGTTTTAACCTCCGTAACGGGTTTAAGCCGGCGCTTTCCATCTTTCTCCACTACCTCCTGCACTTCTCCGATTAACAGAGATTGTAATTTTGGAGTATTATTTAATTGAAAAGCCAATTCATATTCAATTTTGGAAACTTTCTCCGGATCTGTTTTTATAGGAGGAATCAAAATTTTAGAGATTGCCTCTTTGGCCTTTGTAGAAAAGTCTTCAATTGCAGAAATTATTGGATTACTTCCCTTTGGAGGTTGAGGCGGAACAACTTGTTTTTTTGAAATCTGCTCCACCTTACCTTGTAATACCTTTGAATAGCCTTTATAACCTTCATCCACCAAATCCTGAAATTCTTTTTTAGCTTGGGGATCTGCCGAAATGGCTTCCAAAAAGAGGTTATCTAAAGGTTTTTCTTCGCCAAAAATTAAAGCCAAGGGAGAACTCAGAAGTTCATCTCTTCTAGTCTGGATTTGCCAGCGTATCCTGATACTGGATAAATCAACACTCCCCCGTCCGGATGTTACAGCTGAAATTACCCGCTTGACGTTCTCCAAAGACACAGTTGAAGACACCCCCGGCACTTCAAAAGGAGTTGTATTTTTTGTTTCATTGGTGAACAGCATCATCCTTTCGCTAAAACTTTTACCCTGACCTGCGACGTTTTTATCAAAATATTCCTGCAATAAATCTAGACTGTATTCTTTTGAACCGTTCGCTTTGGCTAAAACCCCTTTAAACATCAATTCTGTACCTAACAGATCATCTTTTGAGTGAAGATTTGTTTCTTTTACCATCCTCAACAACTCATCTACGGCTGTGAAATAATCCATGGGATTTTCCAAATTATCCGCTATTGCAGTATCCACATTACCCTTATGTTTGATAAGTAAAGCCAAAGTTTCCGTTAAAGGCTCATTGAAAAGCTCAACATCGGGTAACTTTGCAAGATCTCCATTAGTGGCAGCTATCCGCGCATTCATCAACATAGCATGTATCCTTTCATGATCTAATATCCTGGCTACTTGTTGCGGAGATTCTAGTCGATGAGAAACATAATATCTTCCTTCAGCAACTGCTTTGACCAAACCTAAATCAACACCATATCTGAACTCTCTTCCCGTATACCCATCAAACCAAGGTGGAACATCTGTCCCCCTATCTTTCATCAGACGAGCAAAATCAGTAAAATCCTGCCTGTGAATAGCAAAAGCTTCAGCCGGAGGAATTTCTTTCAATAAATAATTCTCTGCTAAATTTGCTAAAACATATTGTTCATTAAAACCAGTTACTTTCCCTTGTTCTGTAGCGTAAACATGTCTTGTTAAAGCCACTCTCTTGTTAGTCCAGACATTAAGGAAAACGAACTCCTCGCTAGACAACTCTTGACCATCAGCTATTTTCCTAACTACTGATTTAAATAATCGCTCTGACTCTGTTCCCTGCAACTCTTTAGGCAGGTTACTCAAAGCCCACTCTCTAACAAATGGCGGTATGTCAACCAACTGCCAGGGATCAACCGTTGTAAAAACTGATATCTTCTGAAGTTCAGGATGAGCTTTAATAAACTCAAAACTGGCCATTAACTCTTCATGCCTGCCGCCTGTTAGAGTTGATTGCAAAAACGGCTGCAGCTCCTCAGGTTTAGTGGTAGCCAAAACCCAAATTTGTGATACATCCTCAATGGCTTTTTTGGCCTCAGGCAAAACCGGAGCCGGAGGTTTTTCAATAAAAAGCGCCGGATTATTCCAAGCATCTACAGCCACCATATATTCAGTTCCGTTTACAACTACCTTATCAACGTCTGACAAAAGCAAGGGGGCTTGCCTTTGATTTAAGGATATTACTTTTCCGTCTTTTCCATAAACTTTGATATCTTTACCCAAATTTTGCCCCGGCTCAATTACAAAAGTTAAACCCTTACCGGGTTGGGAAGCTTTTTCTACATCAAACCCCATCTTAATAGAAACTTGCTGATCACCCATTTTCATAGTTTTTGCTTCTGTGTCAGTTAATCTAGCTACTACTCTTTCCGCTTCCTCAACTTGTAGATCAGGTTTTTGAAAAACATCTTTTACCTTTTCCCATATGGATTGAATTACTGAATTACCACCTCTGAGAGTCTGAGTTGGGGTTTGCTCTGCTGGAATCCTAACCTGTCTTTCTCCAGTTTGAGAACCATTTCTATAATCTTCTAAAGTCTTTTGCCATTGTTCTAAAAAGTTAGGGTCAAATTTGTCCGTAGTCCGATCAAATATATTTGTGCTTACTTTATAGGGACGTTTTGTATAAGCA
>CAYSNN010000026.1:0-7318 GCA_964432475.1 uncultured Gammaproteobacteria bacterium | reverse complement strand
TGAATCTGCTTCAAGAAACTTAATTCCTTTTTCTTTGCATAAAATTGGAATATGCTGAACCAACTCTTTAGGAGAAACATCTTTTGCAACAACAACCAATTTCGCCACTCCTCTTTCAACTGCTTTTGCATTCAACTCTTCAACAATCTTTTTAAGCTTCAAATCGAATCCATAATCATATGAACTCCAAGCAGAAGTTATTGAAACACCTTCAGAGTTAGTCACTATCCTGGGGAGTTCATAAACAGTATTTAAATCAAATTCAACGTATCTAAATGTATCATCTTTATATGGCCTGATTGCCACTGTGTGCTCTGCTGAAGCAATAACATTAAGATCTACTAACTGCCGAATTGTCCCTTCTTCAACCCCTACTGCGTTTAAGCGGGTAAACAGGTTTTCTGCGTGCTCCCGCATCTGCTCTCTGGTTACTGACACATCATCAAACAGAAAGACCTTTGTAATATCGCCCTCCTTGGATAATTTGGCAACTTCAGCAAGATCTGTCTCCACCTTAACTCTAGACACTAAATCCGGTCTGTCCTTGGCAATTTTTTGTAACACCAAATCGGTTATAAAGACTTCACTGCCCGGCTTATCCGGTATAAATGGTGTATAGACAATCACTTTACCAGCTTGTGAATCCAACTGCTTGATGGTTCTTTCAGCCATTGCTGTTGTACCTTGCTCAAGCTCTTTATTGCCTAAGAAATTTAATTCTTTCTCAAAAGACTCAACTCTATAAACTACCCCATCCAAACCATATTCTTTACCTTTCTTTTTGTATAAAGCGAGCTTAGTAAAAAAATCCCTCAACCCTTCCTGTTCCGTATAAACTTTTCCATCCGCTGCTGTAAATACTGCGCCTGCCCGGCTTTTATCCTTAATAGCTTCTGATATTTTTTTGTCGGTTTTTGACACATCAGCTTGTTTTTTCCCAAACACCTCTCTTAACTTATCCCATACCGTATTTCTTCCAACCTCTTCTGCTGCAGCATTCCTTTCCAAAGCTTTTTGGGCATTTTCTTCAACTCCTCTTAGTTTACCTAGGTACTGTTTATAATAATCATCTATCAATGCCTGCATCTGTTTTCTAGCCTCAGGGTCAGCAAGAACTGAATCCAAAAGGAATTTATCAATTGGAAAACCATTCGTATATAAAAGTCTGGTCTGAGGATTTGCCATACTTGACTCAATGGTATTTCTGAAAGTTTCAGGGCTGATAGCCTCTTTGAGGGCAGAATCTAAAGCCTCATAATCTATGTCTCTTAAAACCCTTTCAATTTGGTCTTTGGGTAAATCTCTTGGAGCTTCCCCCATAAAAGAAGTCAAAAACTTATTTTCATCCAAATACTGATCCAGTTTTTTAGCAAAAGATCCTGATTGTCCGACAACAGCTTCATCATAATATCTTTGAATAGGCTCAAAATAACTGGCAACCTTACCGTCCGCCCAATCGGTAATACCTCTTAAAAGTAATTCAGTTCCCAGTAAGTCATCACCTGAATGTTTATTGATATCTTTTAAAACTGTAAAGAGTTGCGCAACACCAGTTCTATATCTAAAGCTGGAAGAAGTGTTTTCAGCAATAGCACGCTCCAAATCGCCTTCATTTCTGATAAGTAAGGTTAGAGCATCCGTATAAACTTCACCTGCACTAATCCGCTCACTTGAAAGATAAACACCTTTGCTTGATGCTGCTTCATTAGCTCTACCCACTAAAACATGTATGCGCTCATGATCTATTGTTCTGGCCAGTCGCTCAGGGGTGTCGAGTTCATGTGTTAGGAAGTAAAAACCTGCAGAGCTGGCTTTAGTAGTGCCTAGTTGAATTCCATACCTAAATTCATTTTCCGAGTAGCTCTTAAACCATTCAGGCAATCGAACTCCTCTTTCTTGCATAGCTTGACGAAAACTCTCATAGACTCTGTTGTGAGCTGCAAAACCTTCAGCGGGCACTAAATCTTTCAATAAGTAATGCTCTGCTAAGTTGGCCAAAGCATATTGTTCCGTCACTTCGGTAATCAATCTTTTTTCTCTGGAGTGGATAGATTCGTAAGTGGCCAAGTTTACATTTCTTAAAGCGCTGACAAATATATTATCTTCCTCATCCAAAGGTTCCTTTTTGGCAATTTTAGCAATTACCGACTCGAGTTTTTGATATGAAGCTGATTGCCTAAATTCCGGATTCAAACGGCTTAAAACCTGCTGCCTGGCTTCAGTATCTAAATTTGCCAATTCAAAAAGGTCAATCCTTTCTCCGGAGATAATTTGTAACTCCGAATGACTTTTAAGATAATCCAGGGTGGAAGTAACCTCATTAAAACGCTCCTCTCCTAATTTTTCTTTTAAAGTTTTAAGCAGTCCGGATGGATCCTTAACCGCTGTTTCCCAGATTTGAGACAAATCTTTTATCTTTCCTGCAAATTCAGGATTTATCTCCCGCGTAATCGGCTTAGATAAAATAGGATTAAGCCAGGAGTCGCGATCAATTATAAAAGTCTCCTTACCTATTATTACTTTTCCCACTTCGCCATAAGGAATCGGCGAAGCAGCTTTTTCAACATCAATTACCTTACCGGAGTTATCAAAGAATTTAACATTTGGACCTACCTTTTGACCTGGTTCAATAAAATACGACAACCCTCTGTTTATCTCATCAGCTTTTTCCGGATCAAAACCCAATTTAATATTTATCTCCTGATCGCCTAATTTTAGCGGTCTGACTTCAGCATCAGTTAATCTGTTAAGAACTTGTTCTGCCTCCGGATTAACATATGGCTTTGTCTCGCCTGTTAAAGCTTTAATCCCATCAACACTTTGTCTTACAGATTCTTTCACTTGCCGGGCAGCATCTTTAACCTTTTGGGTAACCGGAATAGTAACTTGTTGGACCGGGCCGCAGGGATGTTTGAACTTCTTGCCCAACACTGCCTGAGACGGATTAAGAGCCAGGCTTGGAGGTAAAAACAGTGAGGCTGCCGGCTTCAGTTCACAAACCACCCCGTTTAATATATCAGCCTGCTCCCCTAGAGTATCTATAATTTCTTGTTTTCTGGAAAAGTAATCTGCTGACTGGAATGGACTGTTGGGGATTTCGTCCGTAAGCACCCGTTTCAAATCCTGCGCTGCATCTTTGTCAATATCCACCAAACCGTTTTTACCAAACAGCCAGTCTGTTAACTCTTTTGCTTCCCCTAAAGCGTTACTCTTTGACGAGGGCATCTCAGCCCAGTTTTTATATCTCCAGACAAACGAGGTAGTCCCGTCCGTATTTCTAACCCTTTGTCTGATTATATTATCCAAAGATAAACTGCCATGGGCTCCTGCCAGATCATGGATATTTAATATATCAGAATATATCCTTTGTGCATCATCTAAAGATATTTTTTCTCCTCTTCTTACGATATCCATTAAAGACTCGCCTTCAATATTTTCCAGCTTGCCGCCGATTACCTCTCCGCCGGCTAATACCTTGCCATAACTTTTTTGTAACCCATATGCTCCCTCCACCTGAGAGTGAGCTTTGCTTAAGGTTGCGGCCTGGCGCTCTAATGCATCTGATACGTCTCTGCCGCCTGCTGAAATATAAGTTAAAACTGCACCCTCCCTGTCCTGGAATACCAGATTGCCCCGGTCTTTATTAATAAATTTAGTAATACCTGCTCTCTCTCTGATACCATCCATTATCCTGGCTGTATCTCTGTCTCCGGCATTTAGTAAATCCCGGGGATTTTCTCTTAAAACAGCCAGTTCCCTTTTATCTAGCTCTACCGTGCGAGCCCGGATATTGTCAACCCGTCTCATTGCATTTTTTCTTAAAGTATTTGAATCAGTAGTTAAATTCCTTGCCACATCCACAACAGCTGCTGCAACAGGCTTAAGAGGTGCTGGAGCTGCTGCCACAATAGCAGGCTCAGGTTGTACAGGTTGAGTAACAGCCACTTCAGGCTGAGCAGTTTCGGTTCGCGGTTCCTCAACCTTTGGAGATTCTGGTTCAACTTTAGGCTCACCTTCTGCTTTTGGTACTTCAGCTTCATTCCTTGCAGCAGGGGCCGATTCTGGTTTGGTTGGGATTTCAGCAATCTTTGGTTTTTCTTGTTCAGCTTCTGCAACTTTGGGTCTTTTGATTTCTTGAGTTTTACCTTTATCTGAGGCAGCTTTAGTTTCAGTTGGGACACCACTCTTTAACTTATCTAACTCCTCTTTAAGCGGTTTTAGTATGTCATCTTTCTCATCAAAGTATCTCAATCCTTCCCTATCTAGTTTCTGGTTTAACTCTGTGCGGATATTACGGGCTAACTCTGCTGGTATATCCACTAATCCTTTTTCAGGGTTAAATAACTCATCAACTAACTTCTTGGCTTCCCGAATCATCACAGAGCTTCCACCGGTTTGTCCGAAACCGTAATTTGCAAACTGCCAGCTTCTGCCTATGTCTCCATCTGCCTTAGTGGCGGCAACGTAGATATCACTAATGTTAAATTTGCCATAAGGTCTATTGGTAACTTTGTGAGCAGACATTAAATCATCAAGCATCCGGTAACCCTCATCCAAGCTCAATTTCCCCCCATTTTGACCTAAAACCGATAACCTGATCCCTTTAACATCTTCTATCTTAAGACCTACCAACTTATCACCGTCTCTAGTTTCCACCACAATCCTGCCTTGTGGTTTTCTTAATCCGAATTGACCACTGGCTGCAGTAAGTGCATCAAACTGTTGCTTTATTAGATCATTGTCGACATCCCCGACTGAGAGAATGGTCATTACTCCGTCGCCATCTTTGTACATGATTCTGCCATCATCTACACCTTGGAATTCACCAAACTTACCCTTGGATTCAAAAGAACCCGGGGCTTTTCTGACACTATCCAAAGAATATTGAGTAATTACGGTGGGCCGAGACGGTCTCTCTACCGATACTTTTGGAGTTTGTCCGGTTCCGCCAGCCGGTTGTGGGATTGGTCCGGCCGGACTTGGCTGCTCCAGTCCCAATGATCTCCTGACCTGCTCTACAGTCTGCCCAACAGCATCGGCAGCATTTTGAGCAGCCCCTTCCGCTGCCTGAGCTATATCTTTCAAAGGACCAGCTGGTACTACATCAGATAACTTAGGAGATTCGATACCGGTTCGAGGAGGGTTAGGACCCCCAAACTCTTTTAAGTCTCTTGTGACTTTAGCCCTCAAGTTTTCCGGCATATTGGCAGGAAAGTCAACCTCTTTAATAACTGCTCTATATTCAGTAGTTGCATCAACCGCTACATTCACCTTAACCTTGAAAGTACCTGTCGGACCTTCATCCCCAAACTTAATATAGCTTCCATCCGGTGCGACTTTAATATAACCTTTAGCTTGCTCACTAAATCTGTCTCTGGATGCTCCTCCTGAAAAATTATCTATATATAATCCCGCACCTAATCTTTCATCTAGTTTATCCCTAAAACCTAGCTGAATTCTCTCCGGCTCAGTTACTGTAGGCACGCGCTCAGCCGCCTTTTTAGCAGTCTGCTCTAACTCTGTTTTAGGCTTTACTGCAGCTGCTTCAGCTGACTCTCTACTAAATCCGGATAAGGTTTCATCAAACTCTTTTAGGGTTTGCCTAAAACCATCTTCTGTAACCCCTCCAGCCGGTATGAAACCTTTAATCCACTCAGGTTTAATTGCACCGGGCACCACAAACTCACTTTCACCTCTAATAAAAGTTCCTTTGGCAGCCAAAGTAGTATCCACATCAATCAATTGAGATTTAGGTACCTCCAAAACAATCACTCCACCTTCATTACTTCCAGCGGTAAAACCTTTAAAAGCTCTCATAGGTTCACTTGTGGTAGAAACAAATATGGAGGTAGGAGTGGAGGTGGTTCTATTTGCCCCATTACTTAGATAGATAAAGGCTTCCACATCAGTTAACTCTTTGACATCTTTAGGATTTGCTCCGGAATTTAGTGCATCATATCGGGCTTGCTTTTTGGCAAAATCTAATCTACGCCTAACAATCTCTCTATCAACCTCATCAGGTAAACTCTCTAAAAGTTGTTCTAAGGTTTTTTCACCTTTGATAAAGCTTCTTATATCATCTGGTTTTAAAGTTCCCGAGCGAGTTCTTAAAGCAGGTGCAGTCTGTGTTATATCCGGATCAAAATCGGTTACACCACGATAAACCCTCACCACTTCCTCACCTACTTCAGCTTTTGGAGGTACAACAATAAAACCTTTGCCACTTTCAAAATTACCAGCAGTATTAGGTTTCAATTTACCTTCGGCCAAATCAACCAGAGTATGGCCTAAAGCCTCATCTGTTGGAGGTTGATAGGCTCCACCCATCTTCCTAGCCAGCTTGTCAAAAATACTTCTGGCTTGACTGGTACTATCTACCAACCGTATAGATGAATCTTGTTCAGCTTGAGTCAATTTTCTGCCTAGCTTACTCTCAACCGCTGTCGCCAAATCTTCTGCTTGTGTTGCAGCTACCTTAGCAGGCCCAGCTTGCTCAATCTTACCAATACCTACATCTTTTCCTAAATCAGCTTTAGGCGGTTCAACTTTAGGCTCTTCTTTTTTGAAAATATCTTTGGCTCTGTCGATATTTGAAGCGATGGTTTCTCTAACCTGACTAACTCCTCCTTGTATACTTTTGTTAACGTTTGATGCCACCGTCCTGATCGACCCGGGCACTCTTGAGGGCTTAGGGATTGAGGCCAGCACCTTTTCCTCTTTTGTTTTAAGTTTGGCCACAATCTCGGTTGTTTGTGCTGCCTCATCCTGAGCACCTTTGGCTGCCAGTCTGACCGTCGAAGCTCCAACTGCTTCCTGCGCCGCCTGGCCTCCGCCTTTTTCAGATCCTCTTTTAAGGAGATTGCCTATTGCTTCTTTGGCATTATCCAAAACCTGGGCCGGGGATGAAGGGGTAACAAGCTTTAACCCTCCCCCTTGGGTAATAACCGCCGGGTTGCCTAACTGGGTTGCCGGATTGTGAGCAGCACCCAAAGCTGCGTTAGCTAAGTTATTAGGAGGTGCTGCAGGCACCTGTTTGACCTCTTCTGCTGCAGCGGCAAACAGCTCTCTGGCTGAACGGCCGTGATCCAACGACTCGCTGGCTTTCAGGAATTGGTTATATGCCAAACTCTCCTCGGCTGTAGGGGTTTCTTTTTTGGCAAGCTTGATCGCAGCAGACTTGGCCTTTTCCACCATCTCACCAGCTGCCCTTTCTTGTAAGGTTTTATCTCTTAAAGCTCTATAAAAAGCTTTCTTTTCCTCTTCTTCCAAAGCCTGTTGAGCCAGCTTATACCGGCGTGCACCCTCTTGCTTCCACTGT
>CAYSNN010000025.1:11016-11742 GCA_964432475.1 uncultured Gammaproteobacteria bacterium | reverse complement strand
TGTAGAGTATCTCCAATTCCAGTTATCTTTCTGGCTTCACTATTAGCGATACGGTTGTTCTGCAAAGAGATTATAGCAGAGGTTATAATAAGCGGTTTGATGAATCATGATTTTGAACCTAACTCCGTATTCCTAGTCTTAATCGAACTGATAAAAAACTATTCACTTGCAGATTGGTGAAGAATAGATGAAGCAAGTGTTTGATAAGGCATTCCTTGTTTGGCAGCTTTAGCTTTTAGTTTATACAGATCCCGTTCAGACAATCTGATATTAATATTCTTAGTCTTATTCAGAGTATTCCTGGCAATCTGCATTAATTCCTTTTTGCGCTTAGCAAAATTCTTAACAGATTTCCATTCGCCTCTTTCAATCTCTACTAGAAGTTGTTTCTCCTCATCATCTAATTCATAATATTTCATAATTACTTCTTCTCACCTCCATATAAATATTTTTTAGTTGCTTTCCGTGACGGAAAGATAGTTTTTAAAAAAATCTTTTCTATGTGCTCCCCCCAGCCTTGGATTACTATACCAGAAAATAGCTATGTTTCCATCCTTCAAACATTCCAAAATCTAAGCTATATTGGGGAAATGAGACAAAAGTGGGGAGAGATTAAGAAATTACATAACCCAACTATGCAAACAAACTAATATATTCCTTATAGGAAAATACCTTGTTTCTTTTCTGACCAGTCAACTCGTATAAAATATTCATCTTTACAAACTT
>CAYSNN010000025.1:0-11006 GCA_964432475.1 uncultured Gammaproteobacteria bacterium | reverse complement strand
ACCAAAAGCAGTGCATTTGGATTAGCTAATGATGTTATACGTTCTACATCTTTAATCCTTACTATAGGAGTTTTATATAGGGTATTCAATAATAAAACGCCCTTTTCTGAAGATTTTCCCATTCCGGCAACTTTATTCAGATGACGATCTCTTAATTCCCTTATTTTCCTGGCAGTCTCTACAGATTTTTGGGAAGTTTCAATAATACCTTCCATGAAAAACTTGAGCCAGTTTTCAATATTATCACTTTTACGGAAGTCGTTTAGTTTTTCATAATAATCCTGCCTGTGTTCTTTAAAAAAATCTGATAAATAGAGTAGCTGCTTTCTTAATACGCCCTGTTGACAGAGATAAAATGTTATTAATAACCTACCAATACGACCGTTCCCATCTAAAAAGGGATGAATTGTTTCAAATTGAGCATGGATAAGCCCGATTTTGATTAACATTGGTGTTAATGAATTATCATGCATATATTCTTCAATGTTCGACATTAAAGACATAACTTCATGATGTGGAGGAGGAATAAATTTGGCTGTTTGCAAATCAGATCCGCCTATCCAATTCTGAGAAATCCTAAACTCTCCGGGAGTTTTCCATTCTCCTCTTACTCCGTGTAACAATGTTTTGTGTATCTCTTTAATTATCCTTAAGGAAAGTGGAATTGTTTTTAGTCGCTCCAACCCATAATTCATTGCAGAGATATAATTTAGAACCTCGTCTACATCTTTATGTGTTTCAGAATCTTCTATGCGAGCCTCCGCCTTAAGTACGTCTACAAAGGTTGCCTGGGTTCCTTCGATTTGACTTGACAAGGTAGCTTCTTTTCTAACATACATCAGAATGAAGAAATCGACTATATCTTTAGGTAAACTATCTGCAACACCATCAAGTCTACCTAACGCAATATCTGCCCTAGAAAGAAGTGTTTGCAGCTCTGGGTCTATATTTATATCGAATGGTAGCTTATTTGGAATAAAAGCCTTATAGCCTAAAACCCCACTTAATTGATTAATAAAAGTCCCTGTACGCATATAAAATTCCCATAGATAATTATTCCATTATCTATGTTTAGTACTATAAAACATAGATATGCAAATGTCAACACTGTTAAACGTAGATAAGGTTTGCAGTATCAATGGAAGATATGGACAACCATAGAAAGCTCAATAATAGGTTATAATAACAGATTTCAGCTCCCCTCAGTTAGAGCTCATAGAACACTTTCTAGCCACAGATGATGACTATGAACCGATATTCCTACAATAGCTTAAACTTATTTATACTTAAAGGACATTTTCTTCCACTCTACACCTGGTTTTCTATCACCTTTTATTCGTTCTGCTGTAAGAACGACTTTCTCAAACACTTCGTCTGAGATTATAGTTTCTTCGGAAGGATTAAAATTGGTGGCTATAGCATTTTTAACTAATGTAACAACTTTATTATCTTGGGTAATACCTTCTGCACTCCATTGATAACAATCAGGTACATCACAACCAGTAAATATATTGGATATACCCTGTATTTTAGTAGGTTGAGAGAAGGTAACAGTTACTTTAACAGGTTCGTCATATCTACTTAATATGCCCCATTCACTCATATAGCTGTTAAAAAAACTTGCATGGAAAAGATTTTTCTGAGATTCACCAACAGATGAGGCCTCAACTGTAGTTGCTATTACTGTAACTGGTTCTGGAGGATATTGTGAATTTTCTATTCTTACCTGAGTATCCACTTTAGGTGAGTTTGGTAGTTTGTTTAGGAGGACGAAACCAGATGCAATGCTAGAAACTATAACTAAGGAAGAAATTATTAACAAAGCATATTGTTTCATTGAAAACATGATTTTGTATCACAGTTATATTAGTTTCTTCTTTTTTGGGCAATTGCACGGTCAAACTTACCAATATCCTGAGCACCAAGTATTTTAATTGCGAGACCCTCAGGGTGAGCAGCATTCTGAATTATAAAAGAAGGTACAGCATTAAGCCCCACATACTTTGCATCCTCTTCACCTACTGTGACAGCGAGTTTGACTTCTGGGTCTTGGAGGCATTTTCTAATCTCCTCTACCTTTACTGATTTTAAGTAATCAAGACTATCTATTGCGTCCGTATTGTCCATAATTCCTTGGATATTAGTCCAAAATTGCCCTTGTTTTGCTGCACATTCTCCAACCATACCAGCTTTAATTGCATTTTCCATACCTAAAAAGGGGTAGTGATGAAAAATGAATTGGGTATCCTGCCCATGTTTCTCTTTTAGAGTGTTAAATGTGGTATTAAAAAATTGCTTTGTATATCTCTCGGTTAAATCTGCAAATATATGAACCTTTACCTTAGGGTTTTCAGAACCTGTAACTTTAGGTGCATTAAGAGGGTGTCCATTTGATTGACGGTTAGGATCGGTATAGGTTATCTTTTCGAAGTTATCTATATCTGTGCTTATATCTTTCGCTATAACTTTTTTCTCAAGACAGTATTTTCCTTTTGGGTGAGCGTATATTCCTTCCATTGGAGGAGTATCTGACCCTGTCGTTTGTTGAGCAGAAGTAGCAAATTCAGCACAGATTTTATAATTAGTATCATCAACTTTAGTGTATTCATAATCCTTTTTACTCTTAGGATCTTTTGGTAAGGATTGAAGATAGGTATTACCTACCAATCTATCCAAGCTTTGGGGTAATTCTCCTTGAGTATTATGATAGTTTTCAACAGCACTTGAGAGGTTTAATACTGCAGTCACTCTTTCTTGGTCTTGCGTGAGGTCTTGTGCTTTATTAGGAGAACCAACAACGTAAAATCCCCCAGCAATGGCTGCTAAAAATAAAATTCCGAGAACAATTAGAACGATTTTATTCATGATTATTTATTGCTTTTGATTCAGTAAACAGATAATAGAAGACTGATCCATATAGCAACAATACTATTAGGATATTTATTATATGTTGCTGGGTCTGTGTCCCATTCAAAATGTTAAAAAGAGTATAAATTCCATTTCCGATCGCTATCATAAAAATAATAGTCATCGTAAATAGTAAAAAGAGTTTACGCCAATGTAATGATCTAATTTCTGGATTTTTCTTTATCTGATTCTGAGTAAAGAACAGGAGTAGTAAAAATAATGGCCCATTTATAAGAAGTGTAGCTAGGTAAGCTCTAATAAAAAAATTGCTCGGTTGATAAGTTGCATAGTAGCCTACAGCACGGGAAGTGGTTTCAGGAAGAAAGTTTCCTGCAACAAAGTAAAGAATTCCGTGAATTGATACAACACTAAGTATGAAGGTCAAAAAGAAGGCAGCTTGTTGAAATAATACCCATGCACCATTTGAAGATTGCATTTTCATAGTCATATTTTCGCTCACTTAATTTACAATAAACTATCCTGCCTAGAAACTCAAGAAGTCCTAGTGTTGTGAATTATAAGCTACTTTGGCCGTAAATACAACTCAAACCAGTATTAAATGGTTTTTAAATGTCTGTATCTTTCTAGCATTACCAGATTAAGGCTCCTTACAAATTCTTTGGCAAATTTATCGGATTGTCTTTTTAATTTTGGATTTACAATTTGTTTTCTTGGTATCCACTTTTCTTGCTCAAGAATACGTGAAGTTTGTATTCGAAATCACTGATGAAGCACAAAAAGGAGTTACCAGATCATCTGTTGCGTCTAAAAAAATCTCCCGCAATAAGTCTGGGAAAGTATCCAAGCTTTATGACTATATAAAAGCCTTAACACAGGAAGAGCCAAGTGTGGGTGAATCGTTTAATGTGGAGTCTTTAATTGGCTTACCGTGCCAAATCTTTGTCAAAAATGGCAAAGAAAAAGACGGTATTCTGTACCAAAACATAGAAGCAGTCATGCCGTCTTAAAACAAATCTGACATTTGGTTTTGCGGTCACTATAACTGAATTTAAACCATTAAAGCTAGTTGACTTTCAAGACGAAATGATAAACAATGATAAATATAACTAATATGTCAGAAGAAGAATATTATTCAATCGAAGAAGTCGCTAAGATGTTGAAAGTTGCCTACCTTACCGTCTACCGCTGGGTTAGTTCTGGTAAACTTGAGGCGTATAAAGCAGGTAAACAGCATAGGATTAAAAAGTCTGACTTGGATAAATTTATTGCAAAGAAGTAAATGAGAACAAACGATATACAACAAATAACAAAGGTTAAAGGAAGACCTATGCTTACATGGGTTGGTAAGCACTCACTTGAGAAAGTTGAGTGGTATCCCGCACAGGAAAAAGAAGTTTATGGCGTTAAAAACTCAACTGAATTTAACAAGCTCTTTTGGGGCGACAATCTTCAAGTCCTTTCTCATCTTCTAAAAGACTACAGAGGCAAAATTGACCTTATTTATATTGACCCACCTTTTGATAGTAAGGCTGATTATGTAAAAAGAGTAAAGATTAGAGGGGAGCAAGTAGAAGGCGTGCAAGAAAGCATTTTGGAAGAAAAACAATATACAGACATCTGGGAAAATGATGAATATCTGCAATTTATGTACGAACGGCTCTTAATTATGAAGGAGCTTTTAGCTGATACAGGGAGCATCTATCTACATTGTGATTGGCATAAAAATTCTTATCTCAGGTTATTGATGGATGAGATATTCGGATACGAAAACTTGGTAAACGAAATTACTTGGTATTACACAAATAAATTCAAGTTTGAATTTTCAAAGAGTTTTGGTACAGATACAGAGACTTTACTTTTATATGCAAAAAATAAAGGCAAACACACGCTCAACCACATCCAAGTTCCTGTCAAGAATAAGAGAAAACAGAATAAGATAACTTGGGATCCGCAAAGTAAAAAGATGATCACTGTAAAAGATGAGAACGGAAATGTTGTTTACTATGAAAAAGACGAAAAAATAGTGGGTGCACTATGGGAAATTCCAAGAATAAACTCAATGGCAAATGAAGATACAGGTTACCCTACCCAAAAGCCCAAAGAGCTTCTTGAGCGAGTCATTATTGCTTCCTCGAACGCAGGAGAATTAGTTATGGATTGTTTTTGTGGAAGTGGTACTACTCTTGTTGAAGCACAAAAATTAGGAAGACGCTGGATCGGTTGCGATATAAATATAGGAGCGGTTCAAACATCTACGAAAGGACTTGCACAAGTTATTGAAGAGCAAGAAAAGGAAAATCAGAAACTTATCAAGGACGACTTTAAAGGACTTTCTGCTTTCAAAATTTATAATGTTAACGACTATGACATATTCAAAAATGAGATTGAAGCAAAGGAAATAGTAATGGAAATGTATGGAGTTGAGCCTATCAAACGAAGCCAGTTTGACGGGGTTCTTGATAATAAGTTTGTAAAAATAATGCCTCTTAATAAAGTTCTGAATAAATTAGATATAAAAACAGTTCTTAAGAATGTAGAGGACGCAATTGACAGCTTTACTCCCAAGACAACTTCAAAAGGAAGTGAAGAAATTTACGAGGAAGGTGTAATTATTATTTGTTCAGGAGCAGAACTTGATGCTGATGATTTCCTCAAGAAAGAGAATAAAACAAGCGGGATATTCTCAACGATAAAAAAAGCCTTATATTCAAGAAAAAACCTGAAGCAAGAATTGAAGTAAAAGCAAAGGACAAACAATTATCCGTTGTTATCAAAGAGTTCTATTCCCCTATTCTTATGAGAAAATTGGAACTTGAGAATGAAAAGGTAATTGATAAAAAAGATGAAGCAAAAGTAGAAGACTTCAAACAAATGATAGACAGCATTGCAATTGATGTTGATTATGACGGTAAGCTCTTTAATGCAGAAATTATTGACCTTCCCGACAAGAAAGAATTGATAAAAGCAGAATACAGCCATACATACGATAAAATCGGGGAAAATACAGTTGCAATAAAAATTGTTGATGTACTAGACGAAGAATACTTTGAAACATTTAAAGTAATTGCATAAAATACTATGACTAACGATATAATAATAAAAGCACCACACAAGAACTTTGAAGAAATCAAGAAAATTGATGAGAATGGCGTAGAGTATTGGGAAGCTCGCGAGTTAATGCCTCTGCTCGATTACGATAAATGGAGCAATTTTGATAGCGTTGTTATAGCAAAAGCAAAAGTTGCCTGTACAAATAGTGGTCAGACTGTCGCAAACCATTTTGCCGATGTCGGGAAAATGGTCAGAATTGGTTCAAGCACTGAGCGTGAAATTAAAGACTATAAACTCTCTCGTTATGCCTGTTACCTTATTGCTCAAAATGGAGACCCTTCTAAACGGGCAATAGCAACAGCACAAACATACTTCGCAATTCAAACACGAAGGCAAGAGATATTCCAACAACTACCTGAAAACGAACAAAGATTATTTTTACGAGGAGAAGTTAAAACACATAATAAAGCACTTAATACAACAGCATTTAATGCAGGGGTCAAAAACTTTGGAAAATTTAATAATGCAGGATATTTAGGACTTTATGGAATGAAGAAAAGAAGCGTTCAGCAAAAGAAGAGAATAGGAGACGATGATGTATTAGATAGAGCAGGAGCAACAGAATTAGCGGCTAATCTATTCCGTATAACACAAACAGATGAGGTACTTAAAAAAGAAAATATAAAAGGGGAAGGGAGAGCTACATTCAAGCATATAGTAGTCGGTCAAAAAGTAAGAAAATCTATTCAAGATATAGGTGGCACTATGCCAGAGGATTTACCACCTGAACCACATATTAAAGAGCTTGAAAAACAACAAAAGAAGTTATTAAAAGCGGACAATCAGTTAAGGGATTAAAGGACAAATAAAAGACAAGTTATGGACAATCCTTTTTTAATTGCCATACAAAACAAAGTCATAGATTGGCGTAATAACGGTTATCAGGGAATTGAAAAGGAAACGCTTAATATACTAAGCCATATAAAAAAGGTGGGATTTCTTCACGAACCGCAGGTAGAAGCTCTTGAAACCTATATTTATCTTAAAGAGGTTCTTAGCAATAAGCCTTCAGTTGAAATTGTGAAAGTAATTTTTGACAACGAAAAAGACTTAATAAACTCTCTAGGTCTTTCAAAAGAACAGGCTTATGAGCTTGTATTTGATAAAGATAAGGAAGAAAAAATTAACAAACGTATCCACGAGCAATATAACGGAATTGACTACTCAAACCAAGTTTACGCTCTAACAATGGGAGCAGGGAAAACAATACTTATGGGAACTATGATGTTATATGATTTTGTCCTTTCCTTTTACCACTCTGAGGACAAAAGATTTGCGAAAAATGCTCTAGTATTTGCTCCTGACACAACCATTATTGAAAGCCTGAAGGAAATAAAGAGCTTTGACTATACAAAAGTGTTACCCCGTGAGTATCAATCAGTAGTATTGAATATAAAGTATCATTATCTCGAAAGCACGGATACGCCCCTTACCCCTATCGGCAATTACAATGTTGTTGTTTCAAATTCTCAAAAAATAATTCTTAAGACAAGGCATAAGGAAGACAACCAGACTGCTCTTTTTAGAGATGAAGGTATATTAAAAAATAGAGCTGTAGAAAATAAAAGACTTCAAGCAATCCGAGAACTCAATGATTTAATGGTTTTCGTAGATGAAGCTCATCACTCTTTTGGAACTACTCTTGAAGGAAGTCTTAAAAAGACAAAGGAAACCATAAACTATATTCACAGAGAAGCAAAAACCCCTCTTGTAGCCGTAGTAAACCTCACAGGAACACCATACATAAACAATAAAATGATTTCTGATGTTGTATATCATTTTGGATTAAAAGAAGGAATAGAAAAAGGGATACTTAAACAAGTGCGTTTCTTGGGATATTCCAATGTAAAAACAGAGGGCTTTATTGAAGATGTTATAAGTAAATTCTGGGACGAGTATAAAGAGAACCGTCTTGAAGGGAAACTGCCTAAAATCGCCTTTTACGCCTCAAATATAGATGATTTACAGACGGCATTGCGACCAAAACTTGAGGCAATACTTAGTAAATTAAAAATACCGCAGGATAAAATTCTTGAATACCACACAGAAGCAGAAAAAAATAAAGATGAGTTCTTATAAATAGACACAGAGGGAAGCAAAAAGCAGTTTATATTACTCGTAGGTAAAGGCACAGAGGGCTGGAATTGTAAGTCGCTTGTTGCCTGTGCTTTGTATAGAAAACCACAAAGCTCAATCTTTGTCTTGCAATCTTCTACCCGATGTTTGCGAAGTATTGGGGACAATTCTACAACCGCTACAATCTTTCTTTCTGACGAGAATTACAAGGTTTTAGACAGAGAGCTTAAGAATAATTTTGCGACAACTATAGAGGATATTCAAAACCAAGAGCAGGAAACAATTGAGCATACCCTTGTAATTGAAAAAAAGAAAAAAGTGAAGGTTAAAAAGAAGCTCAAAGAGATAATTTCAGCTACAAATAAAGATGTAGGTAAGCTAAAAATTGACTGGAAAAAATTTAATGCAAGTAATTACCTTCCTTATATTGCGGAAAGCGGAATACTGCTTAACGCAGAACAGAAAGCTGAATACACACAGAAGTTATCAAGAAAAGAACTCTCAATCAAAGGTAATTTCACTTTTTACAATATTGTTGAAATTATAAATCGTTATACCTTACTTCCCTGTCTTGTTATCGAAGACATATTATTGCAGGGACAATCAAAAGATGAAACCACAAATAAAATAAACAGCAATTTAAGCAACCTCACTTTTGCTATTGAACAAATACTTACCCACGCCTATAAATATGAAGAAAAGGAAACAATCATTGAGGAAGAGCTTGAGCTGACAAAGCAGTATCCTTTCAAGATAAATGTCCAACAAAATAAAAACGATTTAGTAGTTTATAAGACAGATGTTGCAGATGGAAGGCTTGGATTTCATATAAACCCCTACAATTTTGATAGTAAGGACGAAAAAGGCTTGTTTGCTTATTTACGGGAAGTCCTTGATGAAGACGAAGCAATTATTGATATTTACTTTACAGGAGGCGTTCCTGATAGGGTTCATAACGATTTTTACTTTGAATACTTCAGTCCTACAGAGAAAAAACTTACCCGCTACTTCCCTGATTTCCTTATCGAAACGACAAAAGATAGGTTTTTAGTAATAGAGGTTAAAACAAATCAAGAAAAGTCTAATTACGAGCAAAATAAAAAGACTTATAAAGGAAAGCGGGACGATATTTTCAATGAGGTGTTTGCAAAAGAGGTTGGATTTAGAGAATTTCAAGAAGTTAATAGGAACTTTGAATATCATATTATCTTTGACGCTGGATTACAGCAACAGCAAAAAGAGCTATACCAAGAAATATCAAAAATATAATGAAATCTATAATAATCGCACGGGTTAGCACAGAAGAACAAAAAGAAGCGGGCAACTCCTTACCCGCTCAAATAGTACGACTTAAAAAGTATTGCCAAAATAAAGATTTTGGGATCATAAAAGAGGTAAGTTTTGATGAAAGCGCATACAAAGAACAACGCAACGACTTTGATGCTATCCTAGATTTTGTTATCGAGCAGAAAGAAAAAATAGCTGTTTGCTTTGATAAGGTAGATCGTCTATCCCGCAACATCTTCGATAAAAGAATAGCCGTACTTTACGAAAAAGCTATTCAAGGTCAATTAGAACTGCACTTTGTTTCTGACGGACAAATAATCAACGACACCCTTTCCGCTCCAGATAAGTTTCGTTTTAGCATGAGTCTTGGTTTGGCTAAATATTATTCTGATGCTATAAGCGACAACGTAAAACGAGCTCAGGAACAAATGTTAAGAAGTGGTACATATCCCAGCAGACCTTCTTATGGATATAAAAGAGTTCCTATAAGTAAAGACAAAACTGAAATAGTAGTGGATGAGTTTGCATCCCGCATTGTCCAAAAAGCTTATGAATGGTATGCCACGCAAGGCTACTCAATGGATTTATTACGTAAAAAGATAAAAGAAGAATATGGGATTGATTGGTCTAAAGGTATGATTGATAAAATCCTTAAGGATCATTTTTATTACGGCATGATGACATGGAATAAAAAGCAGTATCCTCACAAATACCCACCAATTATTACAAAGGAGTTATTTGACCAAGTCCAACAAATAAAAACAGGATTTCATAAGAAGAAGTTCAAATATGCAGGCCTGCCTTATATCTATAGAGGCTTACTTAGATGTGGACATTGTGGGCTTTCTATGACCCCTGAAAAGCACAAAGGGCATGTTTACTATCATTGTACCCAGTACAACGGTAAGCATGGGGCTAAGTGGCTAACAGAAAACGATATTACAACTCAATTAGGACAAGTGTTTAAGAACCTTCAAGTGCCTGAAGATGTTTTGCAAGAAATTGTAGAAACCTTACGTACTACCCATAAGAGTAAGGTAGATTTTAGAGACCAGCAACATGAACAACTAACCAAAGATCACGAACTTTATACCAAAAGACTTGAGAAAATATATATTGATAGATTAGACGGGCGTATTATTGACGCTGAATATGACAGGTTTTATCAATCCTTCCGTGAGCAGATAGCAGATATTGACACCCGTTTAGGTATGCTCCCCCGCGTGGATTCGAACCACGAACCTCGATCTTACAAGCGCTCCCGATTTACATCAGGACTTGGACTATCTCATAACCGTGATCCGTTGTGAACGAATTTTAGGTTCCAGGCGTATAGTCTCTGAACCTTGAGCATACCATCTGGTACACCCCTTGGCTGCGGATTACCATTTTAAAGGTTTCCCGACAATTAACCCAGTTTTTCAACCCCGATTTCTCGGAGAAGCTGCAATATCTTACAGGATCTCGCTCTACCGTTGAGCTACAGGGGAATGTTAATGTACGCTTGGTATTTTACCACCCACCAAAGCCGAAATCCAGCTATATTCCCAATTGGGTGATTAGGGATATTCGGGAAATTAGGGAAGTGGGGAAAGTAAGTATTTATTCCAGATAATCGCGCAGTTTTTTGGCTCGGGTGGGGTGTTTGAGCTTTCTGATAGCTT
>CAYSNN010000024.1:0-12461 GCA_964432475.1 uncultured Gammaproteobacteria bacterium | reverse complement strand
GTCCTATTCAAAAGGGTCTGTTTGGTGCAGGAACCCAGTTTTTTATCGGTGCCAACCATATAGTCAGGGTTGCTGCTCAAAAATTTATCGGTGGTTATTCAGGCCATATTGTTGAGGACCACTTAACAGGAATGAGAATATATGCTCAAAAATGGAAAAGCGTGTATGTGCCGGAAATTTTGGCCATAGGAGAAGGTCCTGCCACTTGGGATGCATATTTTAACCAGCAAATGCGCTGGGCCTACGGTATAGTTGATATTTTATTCAGACACAGTCCCAAAATACTTCCTAAAATGAAGTTGAGGCATGCTCTTAACTATTTATCAATGCAGCAGTATTATTTTACCGGCCTTGCGCAGGGAATTGGTGTTTTGCTGCTGTTTTTCTACTTTCTTTTTGGAGTACAGGCTACCCAAATGAAGCTTTGGGAACTGGTAGTTTTGTCTTCACCAATGCTTGTGCTACAGCTGATAATATTTTACTATTTACAGGGGTTTAATATTGATCCTGAAAACGAATCAGGGTTTTTAGGTAAAAGTAAACTCTTAAACTTTGCTGCCTGGCCTATATATCTGACTGCATTTTTCTCAGCTATATTAAATAAACGTTTAACTTATAAGGTTACTCCAAAAGGTAAGGCACAAAAAACTGCCACCAGTTTGAGGCTTTTTATACCTCACATGATTTTGGGGTCAATTACCACTATAGGTGTAATTGCCTCATTTTATACTAAAAACCAGGCACCCCAGCTGCTGTTTTTTGGAGTGTTAAACTCCATTATCATGTATTCCTTTGTGCTGATGGTAATAGCAGAGCATATAGAAATCTGGTTTAGCAGCTCAGCTTTTGTCCGATTCTTCTTTAGTTTACCAAACTATGAATTAGCAAAGGTGCAGAATTTGTAAGAATATATTAGAATTTAGGAGTATGCAAAATTTGAAACTCCTAAGTGATGAGGTATTAGTAGAAAAAGTGAGAAAGGAAGACCAGGAACTTTACCGTGAGGTGGTTATGCGTTACCAGGATAAATTATTAAGATATGCTCACTTTTTGCTGCACAATAGGGAAGAGGCAATTGATGTGGTGCAGGAAGCATTTATTAAGGCTTTTGTAAATTTAAACAGCTTTGATAAAAGTAAAAAGTTTTCCAGCTGGATATATAGGATTGTGCACAATGAGTGTATAAACCAGATTAAAAAGAGAAGAAATCATGTATCTTTGGAAGAAAATAATTGGGTTTCCGACATGGAAGACAAGAAAGCAGATGTAGTAGAAAAGTTTACCAGAAAAGAAACAGAGGAAATTTTAAAAAGGTGTCTGGAAAAACTGCCTTTAAATTATAAAGAAGCCTTGATGTTTTTTTACCTGGAAGACCGCTCTTATGATGAGATCAGTGATATTTTAAGGGTGCCTACGGGAACAGTGGGGACCAATATAAACCGGGGTAAAAAAATGATGAAGGAGGTTTGTAAAGAATATGAAGAGTAAGCTTAATTTAGCAAATCAAGTAATGAGCGAGATTAAAAGTAAGAATTTAAGAATGCGTCCGCTGATTTATTTTCAAAGCTTGGATTTTTCCACCAAATTACTGCTGGCTGCGCTGCTTTCGGTTGCAGCTGTGTTGCTGAACGTAGCTATTTTTAAGTTTCGGATTTATGCCCCGTTTGAATTTCTGAAATTCGGTGATTTAGGCTTACGGGCTTTTTTTGGGACTATTCCCTGGAATATGGTGGCAGGTGCATTAGTCTCTGCAGCTGTTTTAATGTGGTTTGTTAAAAAATTTCATATTTTATATAAACGACAGTTTTCTCATTTAGCTTTTGGGGTGGCACTTTTGGTTACAATTGGGGGGACTGTAATTGACCAAACGGGTATCAATCATAAACTCAAAAGGGAAGGCAGCTTCCCGAGTATTTATTATGGTCAATACACTTCTGACTTTTGGGCAATGGGGGAGATCGAAGAAGCAGACAGCAGCAGAAATTTAATTGTTATTGAAACACCCGTACATCAAAAAATAAGTATCACCTGGAATGGGTCTTCAACTTTGCCAAAAGAGAGTTTTGTACCCGGCCAATATATAAAAGCAATTGGGGAAAAGCAGGGAGAGTTATTTGTAGCCAAAGGTATTATCTTCAGTCAAATTGAGGATCTGGACTAATTTAGGTTCGCGAGGCGTCCCCTTTTGAACTTAAATTCAAAACTTTGCTTTTTTGCTGCCCAGTTTGGCAACGTAGACGATTTGTCTTAATTCTCCGTCATTATCTTCTATCTCATTTATCCCGGATAATCTTTGATATTCTCTTAAGTAATCAGAAAGGCCGGTTTGTAATTCTTTTTTCTCACTCTTTAAGGCCTTTAGTTTATTGGATAAATCCGCTGCGTCTGGTCTTTTTAGAATTTCCGATTTTGTTTTAGAGCGGATTTTGGCAGCCTCTTTGGCCACTTTGTCGTGTTCCTGAAAGGTTTCATCGTTGGTAAATATATCATCCAACATATCTTTGTGTTTGGTAATATCTTCTGTTAAAGAATCAATTTGAGTCAGGTGGGTTTTGATCATCTCCTCAATTCTAACTAGTAAAGTTGCATCTGCTTGTTCATCCATATTAGTATAATCATCATATCTAAAAACCAACTCTGAATGCAAGGATTATTTGCTCTAACCGCTTTCTCATAGTTTTCACATATTTATCTTATATTTGTCTGGCATGATTTACGTCTTAAGCAAAGGGGGTGATTATCTTGCAAGACATCAGTAACGCTATTGCCCACTTAAATGATCATCAGACATATCCTGCTACCAAGCAAGAGCTTGTAAAAACATGTAATGAGTTGTCAGACTTTTCAGAAGAAGATAAAAAATGGTTTGAGGCAAACCTTCAGGAAGGAACTTACAAGTCTGCAGATGAAGTTATAGCTGCACTTGGTTTACAGCAACAGCCTCAGGGTATGGCTATGTAGACAAGTCTTTTGCTACGTTGGAGTTAATCTGTAAATTGCATCTTAGTGTGAGGAGTTCACGAGTACTCCAACGTAGCACCAATCTAAGCCCCAAACACGCTTCAGGAGTTCTACAGATTATGCTCGGTTTTATAAATAAGAAAGGTAGTTTTTATCACTGTGTCCGGATTAAGTGAGATGCTTTGTATGCCTTCCTTGACTAAGAATTTGGCAAATTCAGGATAATCTGAAGGTGCTTGTCCGCAGATTCCTACATATTTACCGGAAGCTTTACATTTTCTTATCACCTCCGAGATAAGGCTTTTAACAGCCTGATCGTTTTCATTGCTTATAGATCTGATCTTTTCATTGCCGTCGCGGTCTATGCCCAGTGTTAGCTGCGCCAGATCATTACTGCCTATACTCATTCCGTCAAACACCATCAAAAACTGATCTGCCAGCACTACATTATCCGGTATTTCACACATCATATAAATTTTTAAACTTTTTGATTTTTTACGAGACAGGCCTGAAAGCTTCATCTGTTTAATGACTTTTTTGCCTTCTTCAACTGTCCGGCAAAAAGGCACCATCACTGCTATATTTTCCAAACCAAACTCATCCCTTACCTTTTTGATCGCTTTTAGTTCAAGCTCAAAAGCAGGAGCAAAGTTGGAATCATAGTAGCGTGAAGCGCCTCTCCAGCCAATCATCGGATTTTCTTCTTTGGGTTCAAAAAGTTCGCCTCCCAAAAGGCTGCGGTATTCATTAGTTTTAAAGTCCGAGAATCTTAAGATTACCGGCTTTGGATAGAAAGCCGCGGCGATCTTTGCTATACCAGAGGCAAGCTTTTCAATGTAAAAGTCAGTTTTTTTATTAAAGCCCTTAGTTTTTAAATCAATTTCCGATTGTAGATTCGGGGGGAGTTTATCGTAGTTTACTAAAGCCATTGGGTGAATCCCGATATCTGAGGCTATAATAAATTCTTCCCGGGCCAAACCTACTCCGTCGTTTGGTAAAAAGGATTTTTCAAAAGCAGTATCCGGGGTAGCTATGTTTAACATAACATGAGTTTTGGGTCTGGGGAACTTATTTATGTCATGTTCTTCAATCTTAAACTTTAATAAGCCTTTAAAAACAATTCCTTCGGTTCCGGTTGTATCTATTGTTATCTCATCACCTGTTTTAATCTTCGAGGTTGCCACCTCCGAACCCACGATACAAGGAATTCCCAGTTCTCTGCTAACTATTGCAGCATGGCTTGTCCGACCGCCCTTATCTGTGATTATGCCGGCAGCGATCTTCATCACCGGCTCCCAATCCGGATCTGTGATAGGGGTTATTAGGATTTCACCCTTTTGAAACTGCTTTATATCTTTTACATCAAGTATTACTCTGGCTTTACCGTTTGCAATCTTCGAACCAACCGAAGCACCTGTTAAGATCCGTCCGCCTTCTTCTATACGGATATATTCCTGAATCTTTGACCGGTCCTTTACAGATTGGACTGTTTCCGGTCTGGCCTGGACAATATACAATTTGCCATCATGACCGTCTTTTGCCCACTCGATATCCATAGGTGTCCACTTGCCATACTTTTTTGAGTAGTGGCTTTCAATAAGTGCGCCCCAGGAGGCAAGTTTTAGTACCTCTTCATCTGATATGCAAAAACTTTCCTGCTCTTTTTGTGTCGTAGCAATAGTTTTGGTAGGAGGGTTATCCGCATAAATCATCTTTTTGAGTTTGGAACCGGTAGTTTTACTAAGCAGGGGATGATATAGATGCCTGGAAGCTGGTTTGTTTAAAGTCGGTTTAAATACTAAAAACTCATCCGGTGTAACCTGGCCCTGAACTATCATCTCGCCTAATCCCCAGGAGCCATTAATAATAATTACATTAGGAAAACCTGATTCAGTATCTAAGGTAAACATAACCCCTGAGCAAGCCAAATCAGAACGGATCATCTTCTGAACGCCTACTGATAAAGCCACTTTCATATGGTCGAATTTTTTATCAACACGATAAGAGATTGCACGGTTGGTGAAAAGGGAAGCCATAGCCATTTTAATTGCCTTTAATATATTTTCGTAACCCCGGATATTAAGATATGTTTCATGCTCACCGGCAAAAGAAGCTCCCGGCAAATCTTCAGCTGTAGCAGAGGACCTGACAGCGAAATCCGCATCTTTTCCAAACTTTGTCTCTGCCTGTTCATGGGCTTTTTTAATCGCGTCTTTTAACTCAGGAGGAAAATCAGTCCCGGTAATCTTTTCCCTGATTGTTTTTCCTTTTTTGGCTAAATCATCTAAGTTTTGGGTGTTTAAATTTTTAAGAATATCTTTTATAAAATTATCTAGACCTGTTTCTTTTAAAAAAAATCTATAAGATGAAGCAGTTACTATATAACCTTCGGGTATCAGCACACCCTGGGGTTTTAAATTTTTAACCATCTCGCCCAATGAAGCGTTTTTACCACCAACCTCAGAAACATCTTCGATATCAACCTGAGAAAATAGTTTAGTAAATGACAAAGACATATATTCATAGTAGCATACTTTATATAGCAACCGGCGTGTAGTGGTGGTATATTTAAAATCAATGAGAATTGTACAAGTTAAAGGCAGACAGATACTGGACTCCAGGGGGAATCCGACTGTGGAAGCTGATGTAATATTAGAAGATGGAACATTAGGCAGAGCTGCAGTTCCCTCCGGTGCATCAACTGGTAAGCACGAGGCTTTGGAGTTAAGAGATGGTGATTTCAGTAAGTTTCAAGGCAAAGGAGTGTTAAAAGCTGTTGGAAATATAAATAATCTGATAAGCAGTAATCTGGTAGGAATAGAACCGCTGGATCAGGAAGCAGTGGACAATATATTACTCGAATTGGATAGCACAGGGAATAAATCAAACCTTGGGGCAAATGCTATGCTGGCAGTATCCTTGTCTTGTGCAAAAGCTGCAGCAATCCATCAAAAAATACAGCTTTTTGAGCACATTGCTCAGATTGCCGGAAACAAAAAATCTTTTATCTTACCAACGCCTTTGATGAATGTAATAAATGGCGGTAAACATGCGCCTAGTTCAACAGATATCCAGGAGTTTATGATCATACCCATAGGCGCGGTAAGTTTTTCTGAAGCTGTCAGAATGGGTTCTGAGGTATTTCATCTTTTAGGTAAGGTTTTAAAAGAAAAAGGATATGATACAACAGTCGGCGATGAAGGGGGTTATGCACCAAAAGTAAGAGCGGGTAATAAGGAAGCCTTGGATTTAATACTTGAAGCTATAAAACGAGCTGAATATAACATAGGGACAGATTTTGTATTGGGACTGGATATAGCAGCAAGTGAACTATACAAGGATGGCAGATACATACTTCAAACGGAAAACAAGAGCTTATCTTCAGATGAGATGATTGAGTACTTAAAAAGCCTGGTAGAGGATTATCCGATTGTTTCTATAGAAGATGGATTATCGGAAGATGATTGGGTGGGATGGGGTAAGTTAACAGAGAGTTTAGGACAAAAAGTGCAGCTTGTGGGCGATGATCTTTTAGTCACAAATCCTGAGTTTTTAAAAAAAGCTATAGATCAAAAAAGCGCTAACGCCATACTTATAAAACCAAACCAGATTGGGACTCTGTCTGAGACTATTCACACAGTAAAGATTGCACAGGATAGCGGTTGGAATACTATAGTATCTCACAGGTCCGGAGAGACTGAAGACACAACCATAGCTCACCTGGCTGTAGGCTTATCAGCCGGACAGGTTAAAACCGGGTCACTATCCAGGACAGACAGGACTGCCAAATATAATGAGCTGCTGAGGATAGAAGAATTTTTGGGTGACAGGGCAGAATATGCAGGAAAAAGGATGTTTGGATGGCTTACTTAGTATTGGTGCGTCATGGTAAATCCGAGTGGAATAAACTTGGCTTATGGACAGGGAGGACAGATGTACCCTTAGATGAGGATGGTGTACAGGAGGCAAGAGAAACTGCCTATAAACTTAAAAATATCCCGTTTGATAAAATTTATATATCTTCCTTAAAGCGGGCAAAGCAGACCTATGATGAGATCAAATTAGTCTTAGGACTTCATTCTCCCGAAGTTTTTACTAAGGCTTTAGATGAAAGAAACTATGGAATTTACACCGGCAAAGATAAATGGCAGGTTAAAAAGCAGGTAGGTGAGCGGGAATGGGTTAAGATCAGAAGAAGCTGGGATCATCCTATTCCGGAAGGGGAAACAATGAAGATGGTTTATGACCGGATTGTTCCCTTTTATCAAATATATATACTTGCGGATCTAAAGCAGGGCAAAAATATATTAGTAGTGGCGCATGGAAATTCATTAAGAGCTTTGGAAAAATACCTGGATAATCTAACCCATGAAGAGCTGGCGGATCTGGAATTTGGGATAGGTGAGGCACATGTCTATAAAATAGATAAAGAGGGTAAAGTTTTATCAAAAGAGATCCGCGCTGAAAATCCAAACAAAGGTGCCATTTAGCTGCTATAGAATTGTAACTATTCTGAAAATATTGATCTAATAGTTGTCAGCGCTGATTGTAAAGGACCTATTCTATAATTTAACTGGCTTGAAACAAACGTTCTCATGCTCATTCTGGGTGTTCTGTTAATTAAGTCTCCAGCCCCAACTGCTCCTATTATACATTTCAGAGGAAATCTGGCATTGGCCGACCTTAGTTGAGTAGCGCATTTGCCACATGTAAAAATGCTTTCTAGATCATTTACACTAATCTCAGGGTTTTGGCCGGATTGAAGTTTATTAAATAATCTATGATATTGTTGTTCAGACCTTGGATATCCACCTAGCCCAAAAGCTATACAAGCGACTGGTCTAAATTCATAAATTAAACATTCTTTGTAATCACTTAAAAATGGACACCCTCTTCTGTCGGCGTCTGATGTGTTTCTCAAGGCCCTCAATCTTATTTGATCTGGAAGTTTTCCATCTAAAAACGCTCGTTTAATCATTTTCTGATCCCCTTCAATAACAGGGGTGTCTGCAGTACAGCATCTAGCTTTGCCTTCAGTACAAGGAGATAGAGATTTATATCTTTGGAAAAAGCTTGTAACTCCTTCACGAAGATTTTCATATTCAATCATAATTATTTTTTTAGCAGTGCGCGCCCAGAGGGAGTCGAACCCCCAACCGCGACGTCCGAAGCGTCGTGCTCTATCCATTAAGCTATGGGCGCAATTTATTAATTTTAACATTCTAACCTACTTCTTACTACATATTGGCTAAACTATTAATCCAATTAGATATTATTTTTCCATTGTCAGGAGGTGAGTAAAATATGTTAAGAGGAAGAAAAAACAGGAAAGGCAGAGGTAGTAAGAAAAGAGGCAGCATGGGTAGTCAAAGCACCATGGAAGGAATGGAAGGTTATGGGGAGGGATTTTATCAGGAAATAGGCCACCGCGGTAAGTCAAAAAACAGATAGTATTAAATCAACCTTAAGTTCCAAGTTGTCTTATGTAGGCAAGAGCGCCATTTAATCCTACCATATCACCCAGTTTTGCAGCTTCTATGCGTGGAGCAGTAGGGAATATAGTTAAAACTTGCTTAAAATACGTTCTGACAGCGTCCATAGGAATATTTCTCATAACAGGACCGCCTAGGACAATTATGTCCGGTGACCAAAAAACAGTGACGTTGTTTAATCCGGTGGCCAGATACTTTGCCAGTCCATCCCAGATTGCAGGATCCTTTATTTCTTCTCCCCTTTTACCATAAGTGTTTTTTAATCCTGATCCTGAAACATAGGCTTCCAGATGACCTTTGCCACCACAGTCGCATAAGTTGCCATTTGGCACAATAATTTGATGTCCTGCTTCAAACCCTAAAGCATTTTTATCAATCTTTCCATCAACAATCCTGGTAGTTGCGATTCCGGTACCAATAATTAAGACTGCGACAATTCTGTGTCCCTGTCCTGCACCGGATGTTGCTTCACCGAGTCCTTCAAGATCGGCTTCATGTTCTAGAAAAACCTGGCTGTTAAATATTTTTTCAAGCTCAGATTTTAAAGGTTTTTGTACCCAACCTCCAATATGAGGACTTGCAATAAGCATTGTTTTTTCTTTATCCAAAGGCCCAGCTATACCACCTATGACAGCTTTAACCTTATGTCCGTTTGTTAACTGCTCAGTAGTTTGTTTAATAGCTTGTAAACCAGCTTCAAAATCCTGTGGTGTAGGAATTACCGCTGAGTCGTTTATAGTCTTACCATCCAAAGAGGTGGCAATTCTCATATTAGTCCCCCCAATGTCAAAAATAAGATACATCCTAATATTTAGTTTATCACAAAATTCTATCACTTATCTCTTACCTGTATCTAATTTTTCCTTCAAATATTAAAAGTAGAATTTTCTCATATTCAAATTTGATAAGGAGGTGAGAAATTTAAATGATTAAAAAAGGTTTAATTGCAGCAGGAACACTTGCGACAGCATTTGCGGCAACTGTTGGTTTGGTTTTAGCACAATCACCCTCTCCAACAGCCAGCCCAACTTCTACACCAAGTCCGACTGCAACTCCTAGGACACCAACCGGTGCACCGGCAACCGGATTAGGAGGTTGATGAGAAAAATTATATTTATACTGATCTTGATTATATCCGGTCTAATGGGTGTTACCTTGGGACTTGGGTATGTAAATCAAACACAGGATTTCCAATCTGCTGTTGAATCACCGGTATCTGAAGTTTCACAAATTTCCGGGCAGCAGCCCCAGGCAAGTAAAGAGCCTCAGGTTAGGGAGCCTCAAACGCTTGTTATTCCTAAAATAGGGGTTGAGGCACAAGTGGAATCAGTAGCAGAAGATGAGAGCGGTAGGATGGATGTTCCAAAGGAGGTTTACAATGTAGGATGGTATAGCCTGGGGTTTAAACCGGGTGAGAATGGAAATGCTGTGCTTGCAGGGCATTTTGATACCCAAACAGGTGCACCCGCGGTGTTTTATTATTTAGGTAATTTAGCTGTAGGAGATGAGGTGATAGTCCGGGATAAAACTGGTAAAAAGCTTAGCTTCACCGTAACCAAAAAAGTAAGCTACCCCTTTGATCAGGTTCCTTTAGATGAAATTTTTGGAGAAAGCGACAAACCAGGATTGAATCTAATTACCTGCGCAGGAACATGGGATGTAGGCAGTAGGAATTATTCCAACAGAACAGTTGTTTATACTGAGGCAAATTAGGATTGAAGGTTATCCTAATTTTATCATTAGAACTCCTAAGACCATAATAAAAGTCGCTATCCAGGAATGTTTGGTGGGTCTGTCTTTGAATAAAAAAAATCCCAAAATTAAGATAAAAAATATCTGTAGTCTTTTGATACCTATTACTAAAGCCACGGGTCCATTATCAGCATAAGCATAGAAAACTGCTAAGGATACAAGCAAGTATATCAGGCTATTTAAAGTTAGAAACTTCCAATTGGTTTTAAAGTCAGTTACCCATCGGCTCTTCTCCTTTTGCTGCAGATAAAAGGTTAAAAGCAGGGTCATTACAATTTGTTCCAGCAATAAAACGAAAACCGGGCTTACAGGTAAAGTATTATCTAAGCCTGCTTTGTCCATAATGGCTGTTAATCCTCCTAAAGCAATAGCAGAAATCAGCAACAGAGATTTTTTGGTCATAAATAACAGTTTAAAGGGTTTTAAGATATCCTCCTTAGCCTGATCGGCGTTTAAAATATAAGAGCCTAAAATTATAGATAATAAGCCTAAAACAGGTATCAGCCTTAGATCTTCAGATAAAAACATCAACCCAAAAATATAAGTAAACAATCCTCCAAAAGCAGTTAAAGGATAAATCTGAGACAGCAGATTTTCTTTTAAAGCATCATTAATTATAGTTCTTGCAAAAACATAAGTTAGAGAAGAATCAATAATTGCTAACGCAAAGAATAAGTTAAAAGAAGGTATGCCCTGAATTAAAGTAATGACAATCAAAATCGGAATGGTAAGCGCGAATAATGCCCAGGAGATTAAGGCGGCACTAACCTTATTGATTAAGGCTTTATTTAAAATTACATCAACTGCACCTAAACCGGCAGAAAGTAAAGCCAACCAAAACCACATTAAGTTATTATAGCCTAATTAAGTCTGGATGTAATGTTAGCCTCGTAAGGCGTCCCCTTTTGAGGCTAAAGATCTATTGCAAGGTCCTGAATCGCTATTATATCCTCTTGCTGTTCCACAAAAGCTTTGTAGGATAGGTTAGAATTAGTTTTAGAAAAATAGGCCAGAACTTCTTCCGGATGAAGCCAGGAAGATATCCGAGTCCCTAAGTATTCCGGTAGAGAAGATGGTTGTGACAAGCATTTATTTAAAATATCTTTATGTTGAACCCTTTTCGATAACGGATTTCTATGAATATAACTTGTTAGGTGAAGAAACTGTTCATCTGTTTTAATCAAAACGGCTTTATAAACGTCTTGGTAAAGCGCCCCTACTCTTTTATGTCTTTTATTAAAGTGCATCGTATATCTTGTACCTAAGGAGTTCATAAACCTGTCAATTGAGCCGGCACTTTTTTGCTTTACAAGTAGGTGAAAGTGATTCGGCATCAGGCAATATGCTATTAAAGTAATTTCTTCATTAAAATTATTCAATCGCAATAGCCGTAGTAATCGGTCTTTTTCTTTGTATGATATATCCGGGTTTGCTAGCTGTTCCTGCAGGCTTTTCTCATCCTTTGGTAAAAGATATTCTTTAAGATAGCGGAGAAAGACACCATAATCTAAATCGTCTGTAAATATTATTCTTTTTTCTACACCTCGATTATAAATGTGGTAATAACTACTGTCGGAATATATTTTGAGCGAGTTTCGAGAAGGCATATCTTCTTTAGTTTTGATCAAAATTCTCTCTGTGTCAAGTAGCTTAGGTTCATAAGGCGTCCCCTTCTGAATTTAGGCATCCAGTATTGCAAATTTGTAAATTTTTTAGTAGTGTAAGTTATATGAAAATTGGATATATTGGGTTGGGCAGAATGGGTAAGAATATGGTGCTCAGATTACTCGAGCAGGGTCAGGAGGTGGTTGCTTGGAATAGATCTCCTGAACCTATACAAGAAGTAGCAGCAGCTGGTGCAGTAGGTGCAGAAAGCATTGAAGATTTAGTATCTAAATTAGAGGCTCCCAGAATAATTTGGTTGATGGTAACTGCAGGAGAAGTAATCGATGAATTAATTTATAGACTTTTACCGCTTTTGGATAAGGGCGATTTAATTATTGAGGGAGCAAACTCTTTTTACAAAGATACACTAAGAAGAGCTGAAAAAGTCCAAAGTAAAGGGGTTCACTTCATGGATATAGGAGTTTCCGGTGGACCGGCCGGTGCCAGAAGTGGTGCATGTTTAATGATTGGTGGGTTAGTGGAGGATTTTAAAAGGATAGAGGAGTTGTGCAAAGCCGTAGCAGCTCCCGGTGCATATCAACATTTAGGTCCTGTGGGAGCCGGTCACTTTGCCAAAATGGTACACAATGG
>CAYSNN010000023.1:0-12560 GCA_964432475.1 uncultured Gammaproteobacteria bacterium | reverse complement strand
ACACCACTAGTATTATGGTGTATATATGCAAAGATATCAAATCTACCTAAAACCGCAAACAGTTTCCACTTTAACCGATCTGGCTAAGGAATTAGGCATGTCACGTTCACAAATTATCAGGGATGTGATAGAGAGGGTATCTGATCAATACAGCAGGTTACTTAAAGCTGTTGTTAAAGCCAGGGCTAAGAACAATCCTTTGCTAAAAATGGCTGGTTTCGCTAAAGGTCCCAATAGAGATATTTCTCACAATGTTGATGACATTTATTTCAAGGATTAACAGATGCGACCACCATAGTTTTGGTGAAAAGATTTAATATTGATACTGTTGTGAGTTTGGATTCAGATTTTAAAAAAGTAGGCTTAAAAACATTACCTTTCTAACCTAACACCAGGGTTGTTAACCTTAACGTTAACTACTTTGCCGCCGGCTTTAGTAATGGCTTTTTTAACAGCGCTAACTTTATTATCCGGTGCCACTGCAATCATACAGTCTCCAACTCCTGCCCCGGATAATTTTGCCCCATAGCTATGGGCGTCTCTTGCCCCATAAATCATGGCAGATAATTTACTACTTCCTACCCCTAAAGACTCCAGCAGTCCTTGGTTTAAGTTAAATAACTCTCCCAAAGTCTGATAATCG
The DNA here is from genome assembly GCA_964432475.1 of uncultured Gammaproteobacteria bacterium. Lineage (GTDB taxonomy): Bacteria > Patescibacteriota > Microgenomatia > Daviesbacterales > UBA10151 > CAYSNN01. The sequence continues at coordinate 11,917 of CAYSNN010000023.1, read as the reverse complement.
CCTCGAAGTAAAGCCTTTCTGGCCAAATCTACCACATAACCGATTTGGCTGTAGATGCTTTCAATTACATTAGGGTATTTTTTAGCTGTTTGGGCAACTTGTTTTACTAAGGTGACCGTATCGGCTTTGATGCCAGAATACCCAATAATTAAAGGTAAATTTGTTAAATTTAAAGGTTTGATAGTTTTTGAGCCGGCTTTGGAATAATATAGAGTACCTCCATAAGTGGCTGCTGCCACATCAAATCCTGAACCTGTTCCTTGAATATCTAAAACTGTTTGAAATGCTAGTTCAAAAATTTGCCTGTTAGATAGTTTAGCATTGAAAAGTTCTGATAAGGCTTTAAATGTACAGACAGTTGAAGCAGAGGAAGAACCAAATCCAAACAGGGGAGAAAAGTCTGATTTAGTGGTGATGCGGATCCCGGAGTTTTTAGGATAACGTTTATAAAAATTATATAATGCTCTTTCTATAAACCTTGCCCCTTTAGGAATGTCGCCTTTGCCAAGCTCGCTGAATGGTTTTTGGTAATTTTTTACCCCTGCATCTGGAGCTTCTAAATAAAAGATATTTTCTTCTAAGATTTCTGCTTTAAGGGTAATTCTTTGATTTACAGCAGTAACTATTGAGGGTCTGTTGTAAACTACAGCATGTTCTCCTAAAAGCATTAATTTCCCCGGTGCTGAAACTGTAATTTTGTTCATAATTTCATAATTTCAAGCTCCGCTTATTTATATGCTCCTTGTCTATGAAGTATAGAGTTGATGTTAACTACCTTCTGCACCCCATCAACAGAATAAATAACCCTATACGGCCAGGCTCTTATTGAGTACCCACCTTTTAGTTCTCCTTCTAATTTTTTCCCCTGAAAGGGATTTTGTGAAAGTGCAGCTATAGCTCTTGCAATCTTTGGCTTTCCGGTATCAGGTAATTTTTGATAAGCTTTCTGGGATTTTTTAGTAAAAACTATTTTATATGCAATTGGATTTTCCACTTTATCTATTTAGAATTTCATTGGCAGTTTTCCCCACTACTTTTTCAAATGGTACTACCTGACCTCTTTTTATTTGCTCTCTGCCTTTTTTAATTGAAGCTAATGCTCCGGGAATGGCAAGAATTTCGGCTGTTTCCAGTATAGATTCCAGCTCCTCATTACTTATTAAAGTAGCAGCAGGCTGGCCATGGACTGTAATAGTTACTCTTTCCATGTTTTTATTAACCTTATCCACTAAACCGGGAAGATTATTTCTGGCATCTGAAATGGAAACAAAAGTGCTCATAGTATGAAATGTACAATAATTTGTACATTTTGTCAAGGTGTCTGGTAAAAATGTGTCTGGTAAAAATTATGCAACTTTTGATAAACCTGGCAGTAGTGCTGGGTAAAAGTATCATTTTCCCCATAAACGTCCCGGATTAAATCTGTCAGGAATTAAAGAGATTCTTTCGTCAGGAAAATGTTTTTTGAAAGCATCCACTTTAGACTGCCATTTGGATATCCTTGTTCCCATTAGATAATCCACACCAGCATGTAATATATATAAATATACTCCGAAATTTTTTTGGTCGGTTAAGATATCAGATCCTGATCCAAAATTTGGAAAAGGTAATTCATGGCCAGTAAAACCAGCAATAAGATATATGAATCCTCCCATCATTGCAGCTCTATCTAAATATATCAGCGGTTGATAAAATCGCCCTGCCCCTGCTAATGTACTTCTTAACTGGTCAACTGTGCCTATACGCACATCTGGCCAAGTTGTAGTACTCATTTCAAAACGTGATTGTCCATCTTGAGAAGGATCTGTAGGTTTTATTTCTGTTTCAAAGCTCATATTTTACTCCTTCAACTCCTAATTTAACTGAAAAACAGGGAAGATTATACGATTTTGCCAAATTTTCTACAACTTTTTTGTTGTTATGATAACAAAGAAGTATTCCCGTGGGTCCACTTTTTCCTCCGGCCCCACAGATTTTGGCAGCTCCGCCAATTGTTTCGATTTTTCGAATAATCGAAGCGGCATATTTAGAGACTACGCCAATGGATTCTAAGTTTCTTTCACCCTCTTTAATAATTTTGATAAATTCTTTTTCATCGGCCTCTTTGATAACCGGTAAAAGCTCTTTAACTAATCTTTCCTGATCATCGAATATCTTTTTAAACTTTGCACTTTGCACTTTATACTTTGAACTTACCAACTGTACCATTTCAGCCGTAGATTCTTTAGGCCTGCCAGTGTCTATAAGGACAAAGTTTCTGGCTAGTTTTTGTGGAATAGTAAAATTTAGAGATTGGATTATTTTTAAATCGGGAGTTTCTTTTCTAAACCAAATTAGTCCTCCATACACTACAATAGAATTGTCACCGCCTGAAGGATTACCATGAAAAACTTTTTCTGCCTCATAGGCCAGATTATTAACTAGATTTTGATCCCATTTAACTTTTAGAAAAGAGAGTAGTGCTGCAATGTATGCAGCAGAAACAGCAGCAGAGGAGCCTAAACCGGCACCCACGGGCAGCTTAGAAGAAATCTCTACACTATATGGAGGTATTTTGGTCATCTGAAGATATTTCTTAACAACGTTTTCAACAGTTTTTTTAACAATTTCATAGATTTGGACGATTGGCTCAATGTGCATTTCAGGTCTGATGGTAACAGTGACCCTTAGATCAACAGCAGCCAAAATTGCGGGTTTACCATAAACTACAGCATGTTCACCAAGAAGATGAATCTTGCCCGGGGCAGAAACAATAATATTGTTAAATTGTTTCATTGTTAAATTGTTAGGAGACAGGTTTTACTTTAACTCCGTATTCTATTACATCCTCAGATCTTGCTTTACCTACTTTTCTGATAACTACTTCAACTTTTTGATTAACCCTTAGGCCCTGCCTGCCGGCAGGCAGGTCTTGTTCTTCACAGCCTACAATTTGTACAGGCATTCTACTTTTATCTTCAAATTCAACAATTCCTACTAAATAGGGGGCTTGGTTTTCAAACCCTAAGGGAGGCACTAAGATTTTAGTCCATACCAAAATCTTACCCTTTTTGCCTAGGTAAGTATGTAAAGTTTTATGTTGTCTCCAAATTTGTACAGGACTGTTCATGTTTGTAAAATGTGTACTACCACAGTTGCTCCCGTGCCTCCTACATTGTGTGTAAGTCCTACATTTGCGCCATTTTGGACCTGTCTTTTTCCGGCAATGCCCCTGAGTTGTTGGGTAATTTCTACAATTTGTTTTATCCCTGTTGCTGCCACCGGATGACCACAGGCTTTAAGTCCCCCTGATGTGTTGATAGGCAGTTTTCCGCCTAGTTTTGTAATACCTGTTTTTATGAAACTGCCGCCTTCGCCTTTTTTACAAAATCCCAAATCTTCCATAGCCAAAATTTCTGCAATAGTAAAACAGTCATGGACTTCCGCAATTTTAATATTTTTAATTTCTACCCCCGCTTGAGATAAAGCTTTTTGTGAAGCATTTTTAGTTGCAGCAATTTCTGTTAAAGATTCTCTTTGTGATAAATCTACCGTATTGGTGGTAACAGCAGAACCGGTAATAAATACTCCGTCGGTGTTTGGCTCGGATGATAATACTATAGCCCCGGCCCCGTCTGTAATAGGGGAGGCATCAAAGAGAGAAAAAGGATCACAAATTTGGGGAGAATTTAGGGCTTTTTCCTCTGTAATTTCAAAAGGATATTGGGCTTTTTCATTTAAAGAAGCATGATAGTGGTTTTTAACTGAAACAGCAGCCAGGTGGTTTTTGGTTGTGCCGAATTTTGCCATGTGTGCTTTGGCCATTAAAGCATACAACCCCGGAAACGTTAAACCTGCTCTTCGCTCCATATCAGACCCGGCACCCATTAAAGCAGAAGTCACCTCAGATGTTGCGGCATCGGTCATTTTCTCCGCTCCCACTACCAAGACATTTTTATAGGTTCCGGCAAGTAAAGACTGTATTGCTAAATGCACAGCCAAACCGCCTGATGCGCAAGCTCCCTCTATCCTAAATGATGCGCCTTTGATACCAAGCTCTGATGCAACAACAGCCCCCAAATGATCCTGGCCGGCTAGCCTGCCATAGATCATGTTAGCTACAAAAACAGCCTCAATATCGCGAATGTGTAACCCTGAATCGTTAATCGCTTCAGTGGCTGCCTCGTGGGCTAAATCAAGCAATGACTTGTCCCACAGTTCTCCAAATTTTGTTAAACCAATACCGGCTACTTTGATTCTCATAAATTCGAAATCCGAAATACGAAGCACGAAACAAATTCAAAATATGAATGTTTCAATGTTTTAAATATTAGAATTTTGAACATTTGATATTGTTCCGAATTTCGATATTCGATATTCGAATTTTTCCTTTCTAAATTCTATATTTTGTTAATATATTCTTTGCTATTAATGAATAGTCTATATAGGTTTTATCTTTTATCTGCTTGGCAACCGGTTTTTTATTTAAAGCCTGATGTGTTTTAATATTTTCAGTTACTTCCAAAACAAAGCTATCCGCACCGGCACCGGATCCATAAGAACACATAAAGATTTTATCCCCGGGCTTTGCAATATCTAAGGTAGCGCAAAGTCCTACCATGGATGAGGCAGAGTAGGGGTTACCGATATATTCCACCACAAATCCCGGAGCAATCTGAGTAGGGGTAAAACCTAACTTTTTAGCAGCTTCTTTGGGAAATTTGGCATTCGGCATATGAAATACAGCATAGTCAAAATCCGAAGGGTTCATCTTGATTTTTTTAAGCATTAAATTAGATGCTCCGTAAACGTGGGCAAAGTATGAAGGAGCACCGGTAAATCTGCCGGCATGAGAAGGGAATTTTTCCGTATCTTTTCTCCAAAAATCCGGTGTGTCTGAGGAAAAAGAAGTGAAATCTAATATATTTGCGATTGTGTTTGTTTTCCCTAAAACCAAAGCAGCTGCGGCAGAGCCTGCTGTATATTCTAAAACATCAGAGGGTTTTGACTGGGCCACATCCGAACCTATGGCCAGACAATATTTACTCTTGCCGTTTTGGACCAGTCCTGATAAAAGTTGGATTCCTGCAGTTCCTGCTTTGCAGGCAAATTCCAAATCAGCCGCCAGATATTCATTTGGCATACCCAAAATCCCGGCTACGATAGTTGAGGAGGGTTTGACTACATACGGGTGGGATTCAGAGCCAATGGTGAGAGCGCCTATTTGTGAAGGTTTAATTTGCCCGTTTGTTAAAGCTTGAAAAGCTGCCTCAACTGCCAAAGTGACTGCATCTTCATCTATGGATGCCACAGCTTTTTCAAAAACCCCCAGGGATTTTTCCACTTCATCTGCATGTTTACCCCAAGCTGAAGCAATCTGTGACGGTTTGATTCTATATCTTGGTATGTACGCACCGTATGAAACAATGCCTATCATCTTCCTTTTCTTCCTAATCTTTGATGAGCTTTGGCTAAGGTTCCTTCTGCCAGACTTGCCATAAGCGAGAGCTCAACCGCCAGTATAGCAGATCCTAAAACTTGAGCGTATTTTATACTATCGTGAGCCCCATTTATACCCATAATCCTCAAAGCTTCTTGCTGAGTAGGCAGATGTGTACCTCCTCCCACAGTGCCGCACATTAGAGAAGGTAAATAAATAGAAAAATATAAATCACCTGTTTTTAAAACTTCTGCTGTGGTAACGCCTAAACTTCCTTCTACCACATGAGCTAAATCCTGACCTGTGGCAGCAAAGATAGCTGCTACTACATTAGCGTAGTGGGCATTAAACCCTAATGAGCCGGAAATTGCAGAGCCTATCTGACATTTTCTATATACTACTTCTGCCAGATCTTGTGGGGTGGTTTTTAAGACATTCTTAACAATATCTTTTCTTAATGTAACTTCTGCCCAGACTTTTTTGCCGCGGCCTGATATGAAGTTTAACCAGGCAGGCTTTTTGTCGATGTCAAAGTTACCGGCCACAGAAACACATCTTATCTTAAATTTGTTTTCTAAAAATTGGGCTGCCTCGGTGCTGGCTATTGTGACCATATTTAAACCCATGGCATCCTGGGTGTCATAAAAAAATCTTAAGAACAGATTTTTACCCACTATATTTGTATCAATTTTTAAAAGCTTTAGATGGGAGGACTTAGACTGGGCGATTTTGGCAACTCGAGGAAAGTTTTTACCCAGCCAATTTTGAATTTCACGGGCCTGTTTTATACCTGATGTGACAAACACAGAACCTCTGGTAGCGCCTACTGTTTCTACCTCAACAAAAGCCCCGCCGCTTTCGGTGACAGCTTTACATCCTCTGGATGCTGAGGCTACCAAGGCTCCTTCTGTTGTTGCCAGCGGGATATAACAATTGTCCATTGTCAATTGTCCATTGTCAATTTTTAATGGTCCGGCTACTCCTAGAGGAATTTGGGCGGCACCAATCAGGTTTTCGATATTTCGATCTTTAACCTGTTCCTCGGTAAAACTAAAGTTACTTACATTCCCCAAATTAATATTAAGCTGTTTTTGTAAAAATTCGCGCCTCTTTTGAGCAGATGCAAAATCACGCAAAGAAACACTGTTTTTCATGCGCTGTCCATTCTACCAAAAATATACAAAAGATGCAGATTGTGCCTTGTTGTGGTAAATTTAGCAAATATGAAATTTGAGGACTTTTTGAAAGCAGAAGCTTTAGAAATTGAAGGTCAGATACAAAACTTATTAGATGATTTCGGGAAAAAGACAGAAATTAAAAGCGTAACATTACTACCTCTTATTAAGGCTTTTAAAAATGCCAACAAGGGAGGTAAAAAGATAAGGGGGGTGCTGGTAAAGTTAGGTTATGAGCTTGTCGGAAGCCGGAAGAGGGAAGACATTCTTAGGGTTGCTGCAGCTTATGAAATATTCCACACAGCGATTTTGGCCCATGATGATATTATAGATGAAAGTCCTACCAGGCGGGGACAGCCCTCTTTATATAAAAGCGTGGGAATAGTCCAAGCAATCACCTTAGGAGACTGCGGCTTCTTTCTGTCAGTAAAAATTATTGCGGAAAGTAATTTTCCGGATAAAAATAAAAATGAAGCAATCAGAAAGCTGTTGGAAGTCTTGGTTGATACTACAATTGGCCAGATGCTTGATATTGCGCATGGGGACAAAGAAACTACAGCTAAGCTTAAAACAGCCAGGTATACAATTGCAGGTCCGCTACAAGTTGGGGCAATTTTAGCAGGAGCAGATCAGAGACTGATTAAAAAATTAGGTGAATTTGGTGAAAAGCTCGGAATTGCTTTTCAAATCCGGGATGATATTTTAGACGGAGAGGTTAGATCATTAGAATCAGCAGAGGAAAAGGCATTTGAATATACCTCAAAAGCAAAAAAGATGATACCTGTTATTACAAAAGATCAACAAATGGTTAAAATACTGGAAGGAATGACAGAGTATTTAGTTGAAAGGAGGAAATAGCTATCAGTCATCAGTCTTCAGTCGTCAGATTATAAATAAAAGTCTGATAGCTGATAGCTGATAGCTGACGACGTATGAATAAAGATAATATCCCCCAACATATCGCTATCATCATGGATGGGAATAGAAGATGGGCACGCTCTAAAAACTTACCTGATATTCAAGGTCATGAAAAAGGGGCAGAAACTTTAGAAGAAATCGTTGAAGCAGCAGAAGATTTTGGAGTTAAAACAGTCACGGTTTATGCGCTGTCTACTGAAAATATTAAAGAGAGAGCCAAAAGGGAAGTGGTAGGACTTTTTGATCTAATAAGAAAAGGTTACCACAGCAGACTAAAAAAGATGATGCAAAATGGAGTTAGTATCACCATCTTGGGAGAGATAGAGGGTTTGCCGAATACTATTAAAAAGATCATCGATCAACTTAGAAAGACCTATCTTAAAAACGAATCAATAAAATTAAATATTGCCCTAAATTATGGGGGGAAAAGGGAGATAGTGGCAGCGTTTAAGCAGATGTTAAAGAGCGGCATAGAGATAGACAGGATAAATGAAGAGCTGGTAGAAAAACACCTGTACACCAAAGGTCAGCCTGATCCTGAGTTGGTGATAAGAACCGGAGGAAGAAGCAGACTGTCTAATTTTCTACTATGGCAGACAGCTTATTCTGAGGTGTATTTTACTACAGTCCTCTGGCCGGATTTTAATGCGAAAGAATTAAAAAAAGCTATAAACTGGTATAAAAATCAGAAAAGGAATTTTGGGAAATAGCTTTCAGCTATCAGTCGTCAGTCATCAGATTCAATTTCAAATCCGGCTCTTTCAAAATGCTTATCAAAGGTGGCCACACGGGTTATCTCAAGCCTTTTCATCAAGGCAAAGGAAGTACAATCAGTAAAAGACAGGTTACTCCAATCAAGTAAAAACCATTCCCAGGCATTGGCTTCGTCAGCAATTGTTACTCTGATAATTGTTGTAACCAAGGCACTTTTTGATAGGTCTTTTCTGAATTCATCAACCATTTCCTTTCCACAACGTTTTCTGATTAAGGTAAAACTTTCGTCAAGCACATAATTTGAGGTTATAAGGTTAACTTTGTCTTTTTGAAGCTTATTTAAGATCCCTTTAGCCTGCGTATAAAAATCATCCTTTGGATCTATTGCCGCTTTAAAGAAGCTGGTATCCAAAAAGACAGAAGTTTTAGATGCCATAAATTATTTCATCTTCTTCTGACAATCCCATTGGAGCGTATTTGACTTTCTTGTGAATTTCCGGTAACTGCCAAATAGGAGCTTTGTCAAAATCATTAATCAATTCCCTTTTGATGGATAAGTCTGTTATTAAATAGTTGATATATTCATTAACACTCATACCCATTTCCGAGGCCTGAGATTTAATTTGCAACCACTTTTCCTTTTCTATTCTTAAATTAGTCACAATCTTATTACTCATATTAGTATTAAACATACCATAGTATGATTAGTATGTCAAGTAATGAAAAAGAGATGCAAAAGATGAATTTTGGGAGGTGAAAGTCAGGTATATTCTTCAAGCATAATTACTGTTCCGTCTTTAACCCGGCCATGTGCTTTCTTATCGTCACTGATTAGTACAGCATCTTCTATATGGGCCAATGCCAAAAAATAGGCGTCATAAGCGGCCATATTATATTCCTTCATCAGTCTGGAGCACAGTTCTAAAACAGATAAATTCACCCCCAGTATTTTTATTGGCATTCCAAAGAGATTATTTAAGGAAGTATTTGCTTCTTCGGGGGATAAGCCTTTTCCTTTGATAAAGACATTCAGCAGTTCAAGGGGTAATATATCCGGAATTGATATATCAACTTTTCCCGTTCTTAAATCATCTAAAATGTGCTTAGCCCTTTGGGGATGGAGTTCTCCGCTACTGTGGAACCACTGGATCACAACCGAGGTATCCAAAATATATTGCATAATTAAAAATGAGTATCCCTGTCATGCCTTAAAAAGTCTGTTAATTTGATATTTTGTTTACCTGATTTGCTAATTCTTTCCATATCTTGATAAATTTTACCCCACTCTTTTTCAGTTAACTTTTTTTTAGGATGTTGGGGGTGAGAAATAGGCAATCTCTCTACTCTAAAACCGTCCGTAGTGGATACAATTTTGACCATAACTTCTTTATCTGGCCAGTTTAAAGCTTTCCGGATCCCCAAAGGGATTGTTAACTGCCCGCGCTCCCTCATTTTGGAAATGCTTTGAGTGTAATTCATATTAATCAGAATATCATATTAGTGTGATTTTGTCAAAGATCCTTACCTAGGTGTTATAGTTGGTATCAGGCCCAAAAAAGAAATTTTGGGAAATAGACTATATTATGGTGTAGGTTGTTCAAAACAGTAAAGATGGAAAGATTGGCTGCAGTAATCAGTTGAAGAAAATGTCCAGTTACTACCGGAAGCTAAATTTCCAACAGCACCAGAATAATATGAGATAGATGAAAGATCACCCCAGTTGTTACATGCACTGGTACTGTCGGTGCTGTATACATTTCCAGAAGATTGAGTATTGGTCCAGACATAATTTAATGCCCTTAAGGCGGGGACACTCGTTCTGGTAGTTATATCATTACCAAATTCGCTAACATTAATAGGGTTTAGTAAGGAACCATCAGTTAAGTCTGTCCAGCTATTGGCTACAGTAGTTCCGTTTACAAGTTTATATGGTCCGGTAAAATGTTCCAGCCTGGATGAAGCGGATGTTGTATTATCTGACAGCCAGGCTTTCCATGTACCGGTAACTCCTGCTGTAGAAGCGCTGGTTTGACACTTACTATCTGCTCCTGTCAGTCCTCCCAAGTTGCCTGTATAAGTTGAGCTGGTAACAAACACCCTTCTTAGTGTGGGATCGGGAGTAGGAGGAGGTGCACAGGTAACAGTATCCTGTTTGATAGGACTGGTAACAGTATTTGTGCCATCAGAAGTATATATCCTCCAATACACTGTTGTTCCACAAGAATAACTACTCCATTTATTAGGATCTGTGATGGAAAAAGTATTATACGGGCCTTGGGCAAAGTTCAAATATGTATCTGCTGCAGACATAGTCGGACTGGTGGATATGTTCACGGTATAATTAGCTGCGTATACGGAGGAAAAGGAGAAATTGGAAGCATTAAAGGAAAAAGAGGCATAATAATTCTGTAAATTTGCTGACAGATTGCTGATTATTGGTATAAGCGGAGAAGAAGTAGATGTGGGGGTTGGAGATGAGGTTGAGGCCGGTGTCGGCACTACATCAAAATATCCGGAAGTTGGAGGAGCAGCAGCTATATTAAGATCCGGAGAAGTAATACTGTAATTAAACTCAGTTGAAGAGCATAGGTTGCCGGCAGAGCCGGAGCAGTTTTCCAGTTTGGCAAAAAGACGGTAAGACTTGCCTCCATCGACTGCAATATAACAGTAATCAGTGCCGTTTGGATCTTTGGGTACAGAGTCAACACCTAGGGTGGTGTATAAGTTTCGAATATCCCCCCTAGCACAGTCAGCATAAGCATTAACATTAGGATCAGCAGGTGGTATATAACTGCCGTTATTCTGCTGGGCATAAATTTCCAAAGCAGCCCCGAGTTTTATCAGATCATTTTTCCTGATGCTGTCCCGTGCTTTGGCTTGGACACCCTGGTAAATAGCTATTCCAATGGTAGATAAAATTGCAATAATTGAGATTACGACCAGTAGTTCAATTAGAGTAAAGCCTTTTTGTTTCATTGGATCTCACTCCACTTTTGATAAGTATCAGACAAAAGATTTCTCAGGATTACCAGATATTTAACCTGATGGTTAATCTGTTCTGCAGGGCTGTTGGTATTATTAATACCGGCAGCAGGGTCAAGAGTGCGGCGGAACTGGATAGGTTTGGATTCATTGAGAGAAATTAAGCTACCGTTAATAACCAGTTGAGGAGCACGAATATTGGTATAAGGACAGGAGTAAGAATAATTCCAGGATGAATAAATAGCAGCTGTACATATTGTGCCGGAAGAGATAATTACTCCGTCAAACCTGGTGATGGCCTGGTGGATATAAACATTACCTTTGACCACAAAAACCAGACCGGAATTGGCAGTGCCGTAAATAAACTGGTATAAGGTTATTGGTCCTCCTAAGAATGTTGGTCCTCCGATAATTAAGTCTCCATCAACAAATACTAATGCTGTGCCGCCTGTTGGCATAGTAGATGAGGTGATCTTCAAACCGGATACAAAATAAGCAGTTGAATCAGCTATTGTTGATGGAAAGCCTAGAGCTTTTGGGATTTTGGATTGGGTGTAATAGAGAGATTTTAAATCATCATAGGTAGGTCTTCTATAGGGGGCAAAGGCAGTCTTGGGGTCAATTATACAAGCACCGGATGAGGTACCGAATTTAGGCCCGTTTACCCCTGAAACAATTTCCGGGCTGGTCACTAACCCGTCTGCCCTGG
>CAYSNN010000022.1:10385-12806 GCA_964432475.1 uncultured Gammaproteobacteria bacterium | reverse complement strand
AAATTCTTCGGCAAAATGGAGATAAAACCAACCCTAGATTTATACTAAAGCTTTAATTTCTTCCTGGCAAGGCTCAGAGTTTGGTTTTGGAAGAATTTTTTAACCTCTTCCCATGAAACAGGGACCAACATTTTAGGATCTTTATCTCTTTCTGCATCAGCAAAATAATTTAAGCTTCTGATAATTATATAGATATGCTCTTTCAAATTGCCGTATTTTTGATCATAAAATTTCAGCATTTTCTCTAAAGAGAACTCTTTTGCCAGAAAATATAAATCAAAAAAATCCCTTTTAGTACCCCTGTCTTCCAGGGCATGAATTTTCATGGCTGCAATATCTTCCTTTTGAATAACCTGGATACCTTCAAAATTAATCGTTTTTTTAATCAGGGGATACTGGTAGTAGAATAAACTGAACTTAGTCTTGCTAACTTTTCCCCAGACAGTTCTCCAGGCTGTGCCGTCCTCTTTAAATTCCGGCAACATTTTAAGCTCGCCAGCTAATGTTTTTTCATCAAAAACTTCCCTGGTAAAAAAATCCAAATCGAAAGAATACCTGTGCCCCAAATGCAAAGCTAATGCAGTCCCTCCTGCCAGATAGCTTTTCTTAACAACACTTATGTTAGAAACTAGCTTGAGAGCCCGAATTGTATCCGGGAGTAAGGCTTTTGTAAACATGGCACCTTTCTGTGGTCAATTCCTAAATAGTCTGCCCAAAAGTTGGCAGTTTTTGCGGATAAATCCCTACTTGTAAGTATAAGCTTTTCGATATCTGCTTTTGTATAATGTTGAAGTAGCCATTGCAAAGCTTTATCATTACCTCTATCAAGAACGCGTTTCAATATGAAAGTTTTATCATGCCAAAATTCTAAATCCTTAAAATCCACGTCCCAGAAATATTGTTTTAAAAAGGCCGGCAGCTTTTTCATAGTAATCTATATTTTAACACATTTTATACCATCAATAACAGGCACAACATTGAGTCTTGCAAGCAAACTAAGAGTTTGTTATACTTGACAAGTGTCCTCCAAACTTGGAGGATTTTTTATGCCCATGAACCAAGCCATTAGCTTTTTCAAGGAGGTAAAAGAAGAGTTAGAAAAAGTCACCTGGCCTACGCGTGAGCAGACCATCAGGTATACTATTTTGGTAATAATTGTAACTGTGGCAGTAGGAGCTTTCTTAGGCGGTTTGGACTATGTTTTAACTGCCGCAACAGCAGCAATACTGGCTAAATTTAATAATTAATATGGACGAGAATACAAACGAATCAGTAAACGAGAAGGGGCAGTCATCAGTCGTCAGCGATCAGCCGTCAGACGAACCGGCTAAAAATGACAACCCTAACGCCAAATGGTATGTTGTTCATACTTACTCAGGACATGAAAATAAAGTAGCTGTTACCTTAAAACAAAGAATTGAATCCGAGCATTTGGAAGAGAAAATTTTAGATGTGTTAGTACCTATGCAGGATAAAATTGAGATAAAGGGCGGTAAAAAGTTAACAGTTAAAGAAAAGATCTTTCCCGGATATATTTTAGTTAAAATAGTGTTAGATGATGAGTCATGGCTTGCTGTCAGAACCACCCAAGGGGTTACTTCCTTTGTGGGAATGGGCAACAAACCTACTCCTATATCCGAAGCAGAAGTTGCCACTATCGTTAGGTTTACTCAAAATGAGGCTCCAGTTTATAAGCAGGTCTTTGGAGTAGATGATACTGTTAAAATCGTGGATGGCCCTTTTGCAGATTTTATTGGTAAAATTGACAATGTTGATGAAGAAAAAGGCAAGGTTAAAGTATTGGTGTCTATTTTTGGCAGGGAAACACCGGTGGAATTGGATTTTCTGCAAGTGCAGAAGATATAATGGCTACAAAGAAAATCAAAACTTATATAAAGCTAAACATTCCGGCAGGCTCAGCTACTGCTGCTCCTCCTGTGGGACCGGCTTTGGGACAACACGGACTGCCTATTATGGAGTTTGTTAAAGCTTTTAATGAAAAAACCAAAGAAAAAACAGGCAATATTTTACCGGTGGTTATTACGGTTTATGAGGATAGAACCTTTAGCTTTATCACCAAAGAGCCGCCTGTTGCAGAAATGATTAAAAAATCCCTTAATTTGGAAAAAGGATCAGGTAATGCTTTAAAAGAGCCTGTTGGAACTCTATCAAAAGCCCAAGTGGAGCAGATTGCCAAAGCTAAATGGCCGGATTTGAATGCTAATTCAGTAGAATCAGCCATGAAAGTTGTGGAAGGTACAGCAAAATCAATGGGGGTAAAAGTAAGTGGGTAAAACAAAGACCAAAATCATTGATGATTCAGCTCCAGTAGCTGAAGAACAAGCACCAAAAAAACAAACTGGTAAATCCGGTGATGCTTTGGTGGAAAAATTAAAAGCAGAACTGGGGATCGAAAAAGAG